>CAMUNJ010000005.1 GCA_947090235.1 uncultured Bacillota bacterium | reverse complement strand
GTTTTCTTTTTTTGTGCTTACACTCTCTTAACCAGCAAAAAAACGAATACTTCTGCCGTTGTCAAGGTTGCTAACAGCATACACTTTAACCTTGACAACAAAGAATATTCGTTTACACTAGAATAATAGAGAGAAGAAAACAAAAGCAAAAGAGCGGTAGCGTTACGCTCTGCCAGCAACCGCTCTTTTGCAACAAAGTTTGTTCATAGGCGTGTGCTTGTCTGCTGGAGCGAAGCGACAGCACTTGTTATATACAAGCACACGCCTAAATGCCAAAAATATATAGTTAAAGTGCGAGTTGCTTTTTTATTAATTCTTTATTGTTCATGCTGACATAACTCAACATGATTGGTTTCTTTTTTTGAAGAAACTTTTTGTTTCAAATCTAAATAATATTTATTAAATTCTTTATCCCTTGAAGTTCGCGTGGCAGCAAATTTATCAATAAATTCCACACCCATAGGGAAATATTTAATTAAAACATTTGATAATCCTGAAAATGTGTATCCAGAGTGTCCCTGCTCATGTAATTTAGTTTCGACCTCTTTCCATGAATTAGTTTCTGCATAAGTTTCAACTATTTGACATGCATTAATATAATCAAACAGATTTTCAATAATAAAATCTGTGTTATTTTTAACTATTTGTTTCACTATTTCTTCTTTTTCTTTATCTTTTATTACTAATTGAGGAATCTTTGGGTGATACACTATATATCTTATATCTTTTAAAAAAGATTCTGCGGTTTCAGGGATGCAAAATTGAGCATAAATACTTATACTTTCTAAAAAATTTTCAGCATTAGCGCTAAATATTTCTCCATCTCTTGTGATATACCATTGATAACTCATTCTAACATCTTCAATTATATCTTTTAAATCGTTATAACTATATTCATTAAGTTTTTTCATATATAATTATATTATAATTGAATTTATATGAAAGGTCAATAGGACAATATTAATTTTTTTGCTAGTTTCAAAATTTATAACCCTTGCCTCTATTTTTTTATTAAACTCTTTAAATTTATATTTTTTTATGTTATAATATCTCTATGCGTGTAATCAATCTAGCATCTGGAAGCGATGGCAATATAACATATATTGAAACGGAGTCAAGCAAAATTTTGCTTGATGATGGTTTGTCGTGCGGTGAAACAGTTAAAAGATTGGATTTGTTAAATGTAAAACCAAATGAAATTGATGCAATACTTGTCACTCATCAGCATATAGATCATGTAAAAGGTGTAGATGTATTTTCTTCTAAATATAATGTTCCTGTTTTTACTCATAAAGATGTTTGGAGTGGTTTGAATGATAAACTTATCAAAACTAGCGATAAAAATAGAAAAAGTTTTGATGGTGATTTCAATATAAAAGATATTGAGATTGTACCTATAGAAGTAAGTCATGATGTAAAATGCTTTGCTTATACTTTGAAAAATGGAAATAGTAAAATAAGTATTGTCACAGACCTAGGAAAAACAAGTGACTTGTTGTTAAATAAAATTGCTTCATCGCAACTTGTTTATTTAGAAGCCAATTATGATAAAAATATGCTTGCAAATGGAAATAAATATCCTTTAGCATTAAAACGAAGGATAGCAGGATCTCAAGGGCATTTGTCTAATGATGATAGTGCAAAAACAATCAAATTGCTTGCTGAAAGTGGAACGAGACAGATTGTGCTTTCGCATTTAAGTAAAGAAAATAATTCACCAGATCTTGCATATGAATACATATCGCGAAAACTTTTAGAGTATGGTGTAGAAGAAGGCGTAGATATAAAGATTGATGTTGCTTCGCCTAGACCAGGAGCAATTTTTAGGCTTAAATAAGGCAATTTTTATACTTAAACGCATACAATAAATGTGGTGAAATAATCAAATAACAAATTAAATTGGTTCAATATTATTAAAAAAACTCAAAAATAGGGATAAAATTAAAGAAAAAAGCCTTAAAAATACAAATTTTGCATAACTTTTTTTGATTTACCCCTTGAAAAACCTTTCTATGAGTGATATAATAATAGCAACTAAGGAGGGTGCTATGTCAAATTTTGTTGAAGATATTGCAAAGTTAATTGAAGAAGGTAAAAGTGCTAATGAAGTAATTAAAAAGGTGTTAGAGGGTAGAAAACTTACTGACATGTCTTTTACTGGTAAAAATAAATTTAATTTAAACACACTTTCAAACTTATTTTTAATTGATGGGTGTGTTGCAGACTTACAAAAAGATATTGAAAGAAAGCGTAAAGCAGGCACTGTGGACGGTAGCAAGAAAATTTCTGAAATTAATGCTAGGGTTAGTGAACAGGTAAAAAAATTAAAAACTCCAAACAGAATAGGTTATGAATTGAGTGCCATTATCAATAGAGATGGTTGTCCAGAACTAGAAGAAAAAATTTATGATGCTGTGGCACAAGATGACACTGATGAAAACTTACTTAAAATGCTTCAAAATTTTAACAAATTAAGTGTTTTGGATGATTATTTAGAATCTAGGGGGATTGAGGTTCCTACAGAAGATGCACCAGTCGTTCAACAGTTTTTGGCTAGATCTTTAGCATATTTTAATGATAGAATTGAGGGAGTTTATCAAACAAATAAAAACTCTAGCAAAAAAGAAGAGTTCCATCCTTTAGCACCAGTTATGGCTACAGTAATATTAACAAGAAACATGCAATCAACTTTTGCTGATAAAAAGTTGAATTCTATTGGAGATTCTATTGAAAACTATTTAGAGTCTTATATGTATGCCTTAATGGAAAGAGATAGGGTTGGCAAAAAATCTGTTGATACTGATAAAGTTGTTTTAGAAGCTGAATATTTAGTAAATAAATTGTTGTCTACACAACTGAAAGAAACAAAAAAATCAGGGGAATATCTCCATGATATTAACTTGTATGGCAAGTTGATGGAAACAACAAATAATGCTGACCAACTTTCAAGTGGAATTGACAAAGATAGTACATCACCTTTATCTTATGTAAAAAGAAATGGTTTTATAGAAAGTATTTTCGGGGAAGGTGACAATGTTCAATTTACTCCTGCTGAGGAAGGCGAAACTATAAATAATCGTAGATATTTTGCTAGTGGAGATAAAAATAAAATTTACTCAGCATTGAAATGTATACAAGGCAAGATTGCAGGTGTTGAAGTTGATCCTCAAACCGGAAAAATGAATTCTATGTTTGTAAATCCTGATAAAAACTTTGAATTTGCAGTTTATGGAATTTTATATACACACTACTCAGGTCTTTATATGGAGAATCCAGACCTTTCTAAAGCACTTGTTGAAGGTTTCGCGGATGTTTATGGTGAAACAATTGGATTGAAGAGTGAAGAAGAAGTTAAAGCTGTTGTAAAAAATGCAAAACAATCTTTGATGGAAGATTTGTTTGAACTTGGTGATTTTGGTGATCTTTCTACAAAGGAAGGTTTCCAATTTGCAGCTTTGATGTCAACAGCGATTGAAAAAGATGATGAAGTTAGCGAAGTTGTTAATGCAGATGAAAAAGTTAAGCCTTTACTTGGTGAGTCTTTAAATGATCTCATTACTCAAATGGTTAAAGCGAGAAATTCATGGACATTTGTAAATCAACCAACTCTCCCAGAAAAAAGAACAAGAGAGCAAGAGAAACAAGAATTTTTGGCTGCTAGGGGAAAGAATGTAACTAAGGTTACAAAAGCTGGAGCCCAAACAACACAACCTGTTGAAGGTGGTGCTCAAGGAGAACAACGAGTAATCAAAGATAGTGAAACAGTTGTAGAAAAGCCAGAGGAAGGTGGAAGCATTGTAGTATTTGGGCCATCAAAATCTAAACCTACTATCAAAACTGAAGACGATATTGCTTTGGCTTATAGAAAGGGTTTAAAAACTCCTAAAAAAGATATCCCTGGATGCTGGTTTACATTTGTTGATACAGTAAGTGAAATTGCAACTCAAATGGCACACCCAGATGATGAAAATACTTCAGAAACTAAAGCTCATACAAGTACATTGGCTTCAATTCTTACAGACAGAGATATTAAGAAGCGTAGAAAAATGATTTTTGAAATGCTTGAAACTGGTAAACTTGATGAAGAGAAATATGCAAGTACTTATGAAAAGTTTAAGAAAGATTGTCTCCCTGCAGTTAAGGTATTGGAAGAAGTTATAGCAAAAGCACAGGAAACTCAACAAATTCTTGTAAGTGGAAAACCTGTTCCACAAATTACTGTTGAAGAAACTGATGAAGAATTTAAGGCACAAAAGAATGCTAGAAATAAATTTATTAAGGCTTTGGAAAAAGAGGCTGTTGAACTTAGTCAAAATGACGGTAAAGAGCTTGCTCAGCGTGCAGTTGCAGGGGAATTTGGTATGATTACTGCAAAGAAAAAAACTTCAGCAAGAAAGAAAACTGCTGAAGAAAACACAAATAATCAAACACCTCCTGAAAGTGGAAACAAAGACGGGGAAGCAGAATAATAAAAAACACGGGATTTCCGTGTTTTTTTTGTAACCAAATTTTTAATATTATATTGTTTTTAAATATATCAAATATTTAATATAATTAGTTTAAAGCTTATGCCATTGTATATAGTTTTTCAGTTTCTGCATTGATATCCAAGCGAGGGAATAAGATTGGTAATGGCTCGATAATCATTCCATCTTTCAATGCATAGAAATTGTCTAGTTGAGTAAATGCCTCTTCAATATTTGTTATTCCAAGGGCATCAAGAACTTTTTGTGTGCAGCATGGAAGAAAAGCGTTAAGAAGTAAAGTCCCTATTCTTATACTTTCAAGCAAATTTCTCATAACATTTTTAAGTTCTTGTTCGCGAGCGGGATCTTTTGCTATAGCCCAAGGCTCAGAAAGTTCTATATATCTATTTGCTTGTGAGAAAATATTAAATATTGAGATCAATGATTTAGAAACATCAAAGTCTTGCATATATTTGAATACTTTTTCTTTTTCCTCTTTGATTGCGTTTTTAAGTTCTGTTGCTCTTTCGTCATCCTTTCCATCTGCTGTTGGAAGTGTTGAGCCAAAGTATTTTTTAAGCATACTTAATGTTCTTGAAACTAAGTTGCCATAATTATTTGAAAGGTCACTATTAAATCTTGTTAAAAATCCTTCTGTTGAGTAGTTGCCATCTGAGCCAAAAGGAATTTCACGCAGAAGAATATATCTAATTGCATCGGCTGAATAGAGAGGGATAAGTTTTCTTGGGTCAAGACATTCTTTTTTGCCTGTTTCTTTACTTTTGGAAAGTTTATCTCCACCAAAAAGCATCCAGCCATGGCCAAACAATCTCTTTGGAAGAGGAAGGTCTAAAGCCATCAATATTGCAGGCCAGATGATTGCATGGAAACGCACAATTTCTTTTCCTATCATGTGTACATCTGCTGGCCAATATTTTCTAAAATTAGAGTCGTCTTCGCTATTATAGCCAAGAGCATTGATATAGTTTGTTAAAGCGTCAACCCAAACATAGATTGTGTGCTTTGGGTCAAAATCCACAGGGATACCCCATTTGACAGATGTTCTTGAAACGCAAAGATCTTCTAATCCTGGTTTTATAAAATTGTTTACCATTTCGTTTACGCGAGATGTTGGAAGAAGAAAGTCTGGTTGATCTTTATATAACTTTAAAAGTTTGTCTCCAAATTCGCTTAGTTTAAAGAAATAAGCCTCTTCTTCTTGCAAATTCACTTCGCGACCGCAGTCTGGGCATTTGCCATCTACAAGTTGAGATTGAGTCCAAAAACTTTCGCATGGTGTGCAATACAAACCTTGATATTTGTCTTTATAGATATAACCTTTTTCATAAAGAGTTCTAAATATCTTTTGAACAGATTTTTCATGATAATCATCAGTTGTTCTTATAAATTTATCATAAGAAATATCAAGCATTTTCCAAAGTGCCTTGGCGTCAGCAATCATTTCATCAAGATATTCTTTTTCAGTCTTTCCTTGTTTTGCAGCAGAAAGGCTTATCTTTTGACCATGTTCATCTGTTCCTGTCAAAAACATAACATCCTTGCCTAAATTACGATTAAATCTCGCAACGGCGTCACAAATTACTGTTGTATAGCAGTTTCCAAGAGTAAATTTGTTGCTAGGATAATAGATGGGTGTAGTGATATAAAAAGTTTCTTTCATTTAAAGCCTCCAATTGATTTTTATCTTAGCACACTAGAATTTTATTGTCAAGAAATAAAAGAATAACAATTATTTAAAATTCTTTTAATTTTGATATTTTGCGACATAAATCTATTTTTACAAGTTAAATAGAAGATGATAAACTTTGTGTATGAAAAAGTTTTTGCTGATATTATTAGGAATAGTCGCAATAATTGTGATATTTATATTTGTCACAATCTTTGGCGGTCATGCAATGAATATTTTATAAAAATATCAACAAAAAACATGGCAACAAGAAGTTGTCATTTTGTCAATAATTTAAATCAAATTAAAAATCTGAGCGACCAATCAAATAATCAACAGAAACATCAAAATAATCAGCAAGTTTTTTGAGCATATCTATATTGGGTTCTATTTGACCGCGTTCCCATTTTGATACCTGTTTTTGATTAGAATCAATCTTTGAAGCAAGAGCGACTTGTGAAAGAGAGCCCTCTTTTCTTAGATTTTTAATTCTTTCTCCTACGATAACATTTTTGTTCATGTTTAAATTTTAGCCTAAAATAAAGCGTTTTTAACACTTTACGCAAAATTTGCGATTAAACGAAATAGTTAGACATTTTTAGACATAAAATATATAAATTTTATGTAGTTAAATGTTATTTTTTGTTAAATTTTAAATTAAAAAAGAGTTTAATGGATGGTGCATTAAAATAAAATATAAAGTTTTTAAATTTTGCTAGGCAATAAGTATTGTCTATTTTTTGATTACAAAAAGATAAAAACATTCATAAAATCTTGGGACAAACAATAATTTAGATTAGAGGGATTATTGTGGAAATTCTTTTTTTGGTTGTTTTAGGTCTTGTTCAAGGTTTAACAGAATTTTTGCCAGTGTCTTCTAGTGGACATTTAGTTTTATTATCAAACATTTTTGGAATAGAGGATTCCTTATTTGTTTCTATTGTTCTTCATATGGCTACATTGCTTTCTATATTAGTTGTTCTTAGAAAGGATGTTTGGAAAATTGTTACAAGACCTTTTGGAAAGCAAAGCATATCCATAGCTATTGCAACAATACCAACAGGAATTATTGCTTTGTTGATTATGCCAATAATAGAAAATTCTTTTAACGGAAAACTTTTGCCATTTTTCTTTTTGGCAAGTGCGGGACTTTTATTATTAGGTCAATATTTCTCAAATAAAAAACAGCAACATGAAATTACTTTTAAAGATGCTTTGATAATTGGAATAGCACAGGGATTTGCAACCTTTCCAGGTTTATCTAGATCGGGTACAACAATTAGTGCGGGTTTGATAAGCGGAAGTAATAGAGAAGAGGTTGCTAAGTTTTCTTTTTTAATGTCTATTCCAATAATCCTTTTGTCTATGGCATTAGAGATTTATAAGATTATAGTTTTAGGCGAAGTTATATCTATAAATTGGATAGGATTGATTTTAGCATTTTTTACCGCTTTCATAGTAGGTGTTGTTTCTATCAAGGCTATGATAAAACTCACTCAAAAGGCAGGCTTCAAAGGATTTTGTTTATATTTAATTTTGATTGCTATTATTTCTATATTTGTTATATAATAAAAGGACGGATATGAAGGATTTTCACAATTTAACCATTGCAGATTCATTGAAAGAAGTAAATTCTTGCAAAAAAGGACTTAGCGAGGATGAGGCTTTATCTCGCCTAAAGAACTCGCCTAAAAATGAAATAGAAGGCAACAAAAAAACCCCTTTTATTATTAAATTTTTGGAACAGTTTAAAGACCTTATGATTTTAATTTTGCTTATAGCCGCGGGTGTTTCTATAGGAATAGGCATTTGGAAAGGTCAGGTCAGCGAAATAGTAGATGGCGGCATTATACTTGCCATTGTGCTTATGAACGCAATTTTTGGACTTGTACAAGAAAACAAGGCTGAAAAATCTTTAGAAGCACTCAAAAAAATGACAGAGCCAGAAGCCTTTGTTATGAGAAATGGCGAGATAAAAAAGATAAATACAAAAAAAATAGTTGTAGGAGACATTATTGTTCTGGAAGCGGGGGCTATTGTGCCTGCAGATTTGAGACTTATAGAAAGTGCAAGTTTGCAAGTTGATGAAAGTTCCTTGACTGGCGAAAGCATGGCAGTCAATAAAAATGCTTCAGTTATCGTTAAAGAAAATCTTCCTCTTGCCGATCGTACAAATATGTGCTATAAAGGTTGCTTGGTTTCAAATGGAAGAGGTTTGGGCGTAGTTGTTGCTATTGGCAAAGAAACTGAGATAGGAAAGATTGCGGAGAGCATAAAAACCACAGAAAAAGAAACAACACCACTTCAAAAAAATATAAAGGAGGTTGGCAAACTTTTAACATTTTTAGTTTTAGGTATTGCAATTGTCACTTTTATTCTAGAATGTGTTGCAAGACCAGGTAATCCATTGGAAGCATTTTTAACTGCAGTTGCAATTTCTGTTGCTGCTATCCCAGAAAGTATGCCAGCAGTTATTACTATAATTATGAGTATGGGAATTGCACGACTTGCTAAACAAAAGGCTGTAGTCAAACATTTGCACTCAGTTGAAACTCTTGGTTGTTGCGATATAATCTGCTCAGATAAGACCGGCACAATAACTCAAAATAAAATGACTGTAGAATCAACTTATTGTGATGGTGTTTTGCAAACTGCGGGTAGAAATAAAACTCAGTCGATAGATAAACTTCTAGCGTGTATGCTGTTGTGTAATGATTCTACACTTTCTAATGGAAGTTTTGTTGGAGATCCTACAGAGATTGCCCTTTGTAATTTTGGTAAAAAGATGGGGGTGGATAAAGATAAGTTTAATGAAACGCATTTTCGTTTAGATGAAATACCTTTTGATAGCAAGCGAAAACTTATGTCGACAGCAAATTGTTATTATGGTGAGGATTATATTTTTACTAAAGGAGCCTTAGATCATCTTCTCAAAAGATGTACAAAAATTTTGATAGATGGCAAAGAGATAAAACTTACCGCAAAGCATATTGCTTCAATAGAAAAAGCCAACTCCAATATGGCAGATAAAGCACTTCGCGTTCTTGCATTTGCATATAAAAAGCACAATAGTAAAGAAAAAATTAGCGAAGATAATTTGATCTTTATAGGTCTTGTAGGTATGTATGATCCACCTCGTAAAGAAATAAAGTCGGCTGTCAAGAAATGCAAAAAAGCAGGCATGCGTGCAGTTATGATTACTGGTGACCATAAAGACACCGCTTTTGCAGTAGCAAAGGAATGTGGTATAGTTGAAGATATATCTCAGGTTATAACTGGTGCAGAACTTGATAATCTAGACGATGAAATTTTAAATGAGAAAATTAAAAATATAAGCGTGTTTGCTAGAGTAAGCCCAGATCATAAAGTTCGCATTGTGGAAATCTTTAAAAAGCAAGGCCATGTCGTTGCAATGACAGGTGATGGAGTCAATGATGCCCCAAGTATAAAGAAAGCGAATATTGGTATAGGCATGGGGATAACTGGTACTGATGTGACAAAAGAAGTTGCAGATATGCTTGTGACAGACGATAATTTTGCAACAATAGTTATTGCCGTCGAAGAAGGACGAAAGATTTATCAAAACATTGTCAAGGCTGTAAAATTTCTCTTTTCAGCAAATATGGGCGAACTTATGTCGCTTTTCCTTGCCACAGTCTTTTTCCCTCAATATGTTTTTCTATTCCCAGTGCAAATTCTCTTTGTAAACTTGATTACAGATAGTTTGCCAGCAATTGCTCTTGGCGTTGAGCCTCCTGAAAAAAACCTTATGGATATGAAGCCTCGAAATTCAAAACATGGTCTTTTTAGTGAAGGATGTGGACTTTCTATTGTAGTATTAGGTCTTGTTCAAACGCTTCTTACAATGTTAGCATTCTATATTGGCTTAAAGGTTGGCGGAGAATCTATAGGTGTTACTGTTGCATTCTATACTTTAAATATAATTCAAATGTTCTATTTGGCATCTATGCGAACTAATCGTTCAATGTTCAAATCTAATCCGTTTAAAAATAAAATGTTTATAGTTTCATTGTTGTTCTGTTTTGGTCTATTAGCATTAATAGCATTCACACCTCTTCATACAGTTCTAAAACTTGTGGATTTGTCTCCATGGTTGTGGGGAGTAATATTCGGACTAAGTCTAGTTATGATGTTAGCAAGCGAACTTTTTAAACTTTTCTACTGGCTGTACGAAAAAGGCAAAAGAAAAACTAAATAACAAAAAACACTTTCTATTAGAAAGTGTTTTTTTTAGTTTAAATAAAAGTACAAAAAATATAGAAATTTAAGCGAAAATATGTTATAATATATAAAAGGTGGTGGAGATATGGCATTTAATTATGAAGGATTTGGATTGGGTAGGAGAGTAAATGGTATCTCTAATAATTGGGAACCTCTCAATCCAGATGTTTATTTAATAAATAAGCCAACTGTGCTTGTTGTTGGAGGAAGCGGAACAGAGGGAATTCGAAGTGCAAACGGCAATGCTAAAATTGTTAAAAGTTTGTTGGATAGCACAAAAACTGAGGCAGATGTGCTTTCAATCTACTATAATGGAAAAACACCAAATCATAAAATGCTTGAATATTATACTAGAAGGTTTACTAGGGATTTATTTATGCCCTTGATTTGCGGGGGGGGGAATAAAAGACTTAGCAGTCTAGAAGCCTGCAAAAATATGAGAAATGTAACAATATTTGCTCACAGCATGGGTGGAGAGACAGTTTACAATATGATATCAGAACTTCAATATATCATGAATAATTTATATTATTCAGAAGATGTGATAAGTAAAGTAATTAAGCAAATATTTGTTGTATCATATGGAGTCACGATGGTTACGCCAAATGTAAATTATCTTAATATTGTATCTCCTATGGATGAACAATTTGCTTCTTCTGGAGAGGCTTGTTGGAGAACCATGATGATGAAGGTAATGCGTTCGGAGAATTTAACCACATCAGAAAGACAAAAACTAAAACCTGATGAAATAGTAAATGTTGCAGAATCTGATAAAAAGCAATGGCTAAAAGAAAGTTTTCTTTTAGATACTCCTAAATTATTGAGAGAGTTTTATACAACACACGAGAGATGCTATGTTTTGCAAGAAGGGGACAATGAACTTAGATTAGTCACCTCTCCATTGAGAGTAAGCCATAAAGATCATGCAATAACACAATTCAGTCGTAATAAAGATGGCATGCCTAATATTAATGCGACATTGACAGGTGAGTATGTTGCAAAATGCATGGCAAGTGCTTTACAATATTCAATAAATAACTCAATTTTGAACACTCAATCTCAGCAGTTTGTAAACTTAAATATGTTAGAACTGAGAAACAACTTAGAAGAAATTGTTAGTCCATTAAATTCTCAATCTTCAAGTATTAGCAAAAATACTACAGATGCAGAAGTAGAATGTTAGTTTAAATAAAATACATTTGCTATTTTGTATTTTTTATGTTAAAATAAGTTATGCTTAGAGATGAGATTGTAAAAACTCAAGATTTTTTGACACTTGAAAAAGAGGTGAAAAACCAAAAACTTTCTAAATCCCTGCTTTTTATCAGCAAGGACTCTTTTTATGCTGAAGAATTTAGTAAATCTGTTGCGTGTTTAATTTTTGATGATAAAAATGATAGCCAAAGTCAAAATTCACAAAAAGTTTGTGCAAATGCACATCCAGACTTGAAAATATATCCTGAGAAAGATAAAATTCTTGTTGCAGATAGCGAAGATATAGTTGGAGAATCTTTTATTAAACCAATATTTGCTGGCAAAAAAATCTTTATAGTAAAAAATATTGATGAAGCGATGGATGCACCTCAAAACAAACTTTTAAAAATTTTGGAAGAGCCTCCTCATAATGTTTATTTTTTGTTAACATGTTCAAATATAGACAAAGTTTTGCCAACTATTAGATCGCGTTGCGTTAAAATAGAATTGCAAAGACTTGGTGATGATATAATAAAAAATTTGATAAATGGAATTGATGAAGAAAGCGAAAATTTAGCAATTTCTATAAGTGATGGTCAAATAGGAAGAGCAATTGCTCTTGCGGGGAAAAAAGACTTAATTTCAATTTGTCGTGATAGCGTTTCAATTTTAACGAAAATGAAATCAAGTAAAGAGGTTTTGTCTTTTTCAAAAAAATTACAATCTTACAAGGAAGATTATCTTCTTATATTTGAAATATTATCTGTCGCAATTAGTGACATGATAAAAATCAAGGCTGGAAAGATTGATGCAATAAAACTTAAAATGTTTGAACAAGAGTTAAAGTTTTCTGCCAGCGAATATACAATTAGAGCATTATGCGAAATTGCATTTAGGCTTGATGAAGTTGTAAAAGAACGAACTTATAATGTAAATCAAGTACTATCTCTTGAAAACTTTTTACTTAATATTTTGGAGGTTAAATATCTATGCAAATAGAAGTTGTTTCAGCAAAGTTTGTCCATGGCAATAACAATTATTACTTTAGTCCTAATGGGTTTGAATTGAAAAAAGGGGACAAGGTTATTGTAGAGACAGAAAAGGGAAAAGATATAGTCACTATTGTAAAAGAAAAACAAGAGATAGATGCTTCTCTTTTAGAAGGCTCGCTAAAGAATGTTGTGAAGATAGCAACTCAGGAAGAAGTTGATAAAGCAATAGAAAACGATAAGATTGCTTCTAGTTATATAAATGATATAAAAAAACTTGTGCTTGATTTAGGACTAGAAATGAAGGTTGTTTCTATTGAGGGGAATTATAATCTATCACGAATCACAGTGAATTTTACAAGTGAAAACAGAGTTGACTTTCGTGATTTGGTAAAAAAATTGGCAGAAAAATACAAAGTTAAAATAGAACTTCGTCAAATTGGCCCTCGTGACGCTTCACGCATTTTGGGAGGTTTAGGGCCTTGCGGAAAAGAAGTATGTTGCCGTCAAGGTGTTGGCGTTTGTGATCATGTTTCAATCAAAATGGCAAAAAATCAGGGGTTGGCGTTAAATCCAAATAGTATAAGTGGACTTTGCAATAAATTGCTTTGTTGTCTATCTTATGAAAATGCAAATTATGTAGAACTTCTCAAGATTATGCCAAAGGTTAATTCTTTTGTCAGAACACCAGATGGCGAAGGCAAGGTTGTATATTGCGACCTTCTTCAAAAGAAAGTCGATGTTCGTTTTGCTGACGATAATTCTAGTGAAATCAAAACATTTGATCTTAGTGATTTAAAATTTAGAAAAGAATAAGTTTTTTCTCTTCTTTTTTATAAAGAAAAGGGCCCCAAATGTGCCACGACTATAAAAAATAAAGTTTATGATATATAAAAATGAAAGAATTGAAGATTTAGAGTGTAAAGGTTTAAAAATAATACAAAACAAAAACCTTTATACTTTTACTTCGGACTCGGTTATATTGGCTAATTTTTTGAAAATAAAACATAATGAAAGAGCGGTTGAGATTGGAACGGGTTGTGGAGTTATTTCTATTCTTGCGACTGCTAAAAATAATGTCAAAAAAATAACAGCATTTGAAATAGATAAGCAAATGGCTGACCTTGCAAAAAGAAATGTAGAATTAAATAATTTGCAAGAAAAAATACAAATTATTGAAGATAATGTGCAAAGTTGCAATAAATATATCAAAAAAGGAGAGATTGATGTTGTATTTTCAAACCCTCCTTACATGAAAGAGATTGTTGATAATGAAAAGTTAGATAAAACTAGAGAGTTTGCTCGACACGATAATCTTTTAAAAATAAATGATCTTTGTAAAAGTGTAAATCAAATGCTCAGGTTTGGCGGAAGATTTTATGTCGTCTATTCGGCTGAACGAAGTGGGGAACTGATAGCCGAACTTATCAAAAATAATTTACAACCAAAAACAATGTTTTTCACAGAAAATGGCAAAGGTAGGGTTGTTCTGGTTGTGATAGAGTCTGTAAAAGGTGGCAATGCAGGGGTTAAAGTCCTGCCAAATTTAGTAACCAACGAACAAGATGGAAAGTTTTTAGAAAAACTACAAACGCGAAATTTTAAATAAACCTACACACAAAGCAGGCAATAATTGCACCAACCATAGCACAAATCAATGCAACAGGGATTGCATATAAAAGTTTTTTGACTTTTGTTTGAGAAAAGTAGACAGTTGCAACATAAAATATCGTTTCACTACAGCCAAGTATTACACAAGCACAACGAGAGATATAACTATCTGGGCCATAGGTGGACAAAACATCGCCAAGCAGTCCATAACTTCCTGCTCCAGTGAAAGGGCGTAGCAAAATAAGTTCGGTCAATTCGCTTGGGATTCCTAAAAATGAGAAAACAGGATTCAATAAATAAGCCAAAGTATTGGTTATTCCACTTGCACGAAGCAATGCAACTGCTATCATTATTGTGGCTATAAAAGGGAAAATGTCCAATATTAAAGGGATTGCTCCTTTTGCACCTTTAACAAAGGTATCGTAGGTGTTGACTTTTTTGAAATAACTATAAACAAAAATGCCAAGAAAAAGAATTGGGAGAATGTAAATACTCATGATTTTATTCTCCTGTATTTATGTTTTTCATAAATTGAAGAAAATAGTTTTACTAGTATAATTCCTAAAATTGTTGTTGCGATAGTTGCAATAAGAGTAGGCAAAATTATGTCCGCAGGACTCACGCTTCCCGCACTTGCCCGAAGACCTATAACTGTACTTGGAAGAAGTTGAATACTTGTAGCATTTAAAACAATAAGCATTATCATGGCTGTATTGGCAACTCCTGAGCCATCATCAAGAGATTTCATTGCCTTTATGCCCATGGGAGTTGCAGCATTGCCTAGGCCTAACATATTGGCAGACATATTCATAGCAATCATTCTTTGAATTTCTTCGTTGTCGATTTTAAACAATTTTTTTATAATTGGTTTTAATAATTTTGCTAATTTTTCGCTCAATTCAGACTCGTCAACAAGTTCCAAAATGCCAAGCCATACAGCATAAACACCAGCAAGTTCTACGCAAAGTTTAAGTGCATCGTTAGAAGCAGATATCATTTCTGTCATAATAGAAGCAGGGTTTGTCCAAATAAGAAACCCTAAACTTGCAACAACCATAAAAAGCCAAATTTTATTCATAAAATAATATATGCTCTACACTTTTCAAAAAGAAAGGTAGAGCATAATTTTATTTTTTATTATCTAAAGTTTTAAACATTTCTACAAATTCGTCTAAACAAAAACTTTCGGCTCTTCTGGCAAGGTCAAAGTTTGATAATTTTTGTGCAAGTTGTTGCTTGTTCAATTTGTATCCATTGCTTAAATTGTTTGCTAAAGTTTTTCTACGCATAGAAAAACAGATTTTTATAAATTCGTAAAAATCTTTTCTGTTTATATCTTGATATTTTTGATTTCTTGATATATTCACTACGGCTGAATCTACATTAGGTTGGGGATAAAACATTTGTCGTCCTACAATTCGAGTTATTTTAGCATCGCCAAAAAACTTTACCATGATAGTCAAAACACCATAATCTTTTCCACCTTCCTGTGCAGCCATTCGTTCCGCCACCTCTTTTTGTACCATGATTGTAAGAGAACTTACTTTATCGCTTTCTTCCAAAAATTTAAAAATTAGTGGGGTAGTTATATAGTAGGGTAGATTTGCCACAAGTTTATACTCTTGATTATCAAAATGCTTTTCTATTTCTTTTATATCTTCTTTGAGAGCATCTTTAAATATAAAAGTTGTGTTTTTCAAATTTAAATTTAGTAAATGATCTTGTAAATCTTTGTCAATTTCAAAAGAAACGACTTTTTTAGATTTTTCACTTAAAGGTGTTGTAAGAGCCCCAGCACCTGCTCCTATCTCCAAAACATTGTCTTGCTTGCAAATTTCCGCATCGTTTACTATAGCCAAAAGAAGATTTTTATCACTCAAAAAATTTTGACCAAACTTTTTTTTAAATTCGTGTTCCATCAAATTTTAAATAACCTCCTTGCGTTTAAAGTTGTTATTTTTGCCACTTCTTCAACGCTCAAACCTTTAAGATCGGCTAGATTTTGAGCAATATAAGGTATAAAACTAGGGTCGTTTCGTTGACCTCTAAATGGAGTTGGTGCTAGATATGGACAATCTGTTTCCAAAATGATTTTGTCAATAGGTATGTTTTTAATAACCTCTTGTAGCCTTTTTGCATTTGTAAAAGTAGAAACTCCGCCAACAGAAATATTTAATCCAAGTTTGATTGCTTCTTTTGCTATTTCTTCACTTTCGCTAAAACAATGTAATGTTCCACCATTAGTTAGTAATTCTTTGTTGGCCTTCAAAATTTCCATAGTATCACCTATCGCTTCGCGAGTGTGTATAACAATTGGTAAATCTAATTTATAAGCAAGTTTGATCTGTCTTTCAAAAACTTGTTTTTGTACTTCTCTATCGACACAGCCTTCAAGATATTCAAGTCCAATTTCGCCAATTGCTATAACCTTTCTGCTTTGTGCAAGTTCTTCAAGTTCTTTTTCAATTTTATCATTATATTCGTCCGCATCTTGAGGATGCACGCCAATCGAAGCAAAAACACCCTCAAATTCCTCTGCTAATGACACTGCCATTTTTGAAGTCTTTAAATTTGTTCCGCTAGTAATAACTATTTCAACCATACTATCGTAAGATTTTTTTATTATTTCTTGCACCTCTCCTTCAAACCTTTTGTCTGTAAGATGTGCGTGTGTATCTATAAGCATAATCACTCCTTTTGTTATTCTAGCATCTTTTGATTTTTATTTCAACTTATATTACACAATCTGATAAGTAAAAATTGTAAAAAATATAACAAACACTTTCAAATCTCTTGATTTTTGCAAATAAATTTGTTAATATATAAATATTAATTGACTTGTTTGTTAAACTATTTACAGAAGGAGGAAGATAAATGACTCAACTAGCAGACCTTATAAGCTGGTTTACTGGCTATAGTATGTGGGATTATGTTACAGTTTTGTTTGATAATGTTGCAAAAATTATTTATCTTATATACACAGCCGTTGCGAGTTGCCTTGACCTTCTTCAATGCGTGATGCGTAAACTTGCTGGTCTTGATTCTTATTGGATTAATATCAACGGCGACCTTACAGAGGTGGCTCAACAAGATCCAGTTCTTGAATTTATTTATGGTATGCTCGGTATAGGGCGTAATGCTGGTACATATTCTGCACTTTCAACAGTGTTTTGGTCGCTTGCAATATTTGGGCTTATAGTTTTAGTTATAAGTACTATTGTTGCAATAATAAAATCTCACTATGGTGAAGATAGTAATAAAACAAACCCTCTTTCTTATGTCTATACTGCTGTAAAAGCAATATTCACTTTTGCTATAGTTCCTGTAGCAGTTATTTTGGGGATTTATATTTCTCAATTTATGCTCACAACACTAGACAACATAACAGCTGGTAGAGCAACAGAAGAAACAATTCGTGGTATTTATGGGGATACTGCTTTACAAAATTTAGAAGGTGATTCTGATGGTAATTATACTTACTATGACTTCTTTGGTTTTGGCCCAACATCTTCATCTCAAACTATATCTGGTATGATGTTTAAGTGTGCTTCTTATGGTGCAAATCGTGTTAGAAATGGACAATTTATTGCTAGTACTTTAAACTTTTATACTGCTGGTGTTTTAGGAGATATGAATGTTCCATCTAAACCTGCTAATATTTCAAATCAAGATTGGCTTGCGTATCAGGTAGATTACGCTTTTCAAAACAATTTACATGTTAAAGGCCATATTTATGCAAATAACGCATATAGTGCAGCAGAGGATATTTTGATTTCAATTGCAGGTGTGGATTTTTTTAGATTTGCAGGGTCCAGTCCAGGCTTTTCGAAATATAATGTAGGACTTGTATGGTATTACTATTACCTATGGAACTTCAACTTTTTTGTAGGATTTGCATCAATAATAGTGTCGTTTGGGTTGCTAACAAGTATAATAATAGGCCTAATGGCAAGATTAATCCAGAGCGCCGCCCTCTTCCTTATATACCCCGCTGTCCTTGGACTCGCTCCTCTAGATGAATTTGGAGCGTTTAAGAAATGGCGTGGTGAATTTATGGGATATATCTTGATGGCGTTTGGATCAATTATAGGGATGAACATCTTCTTCCTCATATTACCATATATCAACGAATTTAACTGGTTTGGTTGGAATCCATATGTAGACTTGCCAAGTATGGTTATAAACAGCCTGATTATCATCGTAGGCCTCCTCTCTGTTAAAGCCTTTATTGCTTTTATCTCTGGGCTTATTGGGGGAAAGAACGCCTTTGATGAAGGTAATGGTATGAAAAAAGATCTGGGTGAAACAGTAGGAAAAGCGGCTAAATGGACAGCAGGTGCTGCTCATATAGGAATGGCAATGACTCCTGCGGCAAGGTTTTTAAGAACTGGAATAAACATTGGTGTCGGTAAAATAAAAGATAAGAGAAATACTAGAGCCCTAAACAAAGCACAAAGGGATTTAGCAGATGATGATACAATAACTTCTAGAGTAGAAACAGCTTCAGCAGGCGTTGAAGAAGAAATGAGTGAATTTAAAAAGACTTCTCAATATAAAAATCTTGAGAAGAGAACTCAAGCAAAAGCAAAGGCTAGAGGCTTAGATATTACAGGTAAAGATAAAGACGCTTATGAACAAATGCTAACAGAGGCTGCTGATAATCAATTAACAAGAGATAGTAAAACTTATAGAGATAATAAACAATTGATTGAAAGTGGCGGTTATAATAAGAATGATCAAGAAAAACTTGATACAATAGAAAATTTAACAGAAAGGCGTGCTGCAATTAGACAGGCTTATTATATGGATCCTGAAACAGGCTCAACTAATCATGGCAGAAATTTATTCCGCGCAGATTTCTTAAATGCTGGACAAGAAATTGGTGGTGCTTTCTTGAAGTTTATTCAAGAAGGAATAAAAGATTTAAATATACCAGTAAAAGGTATACAAGGTGTATTCCAGATGTTAGATAATAACAAGTACGACAAAGATGGCAAGTATGCAGGTTCTTATGTATCACCTGTTGATCAAAGAGCTGCTGGTAGTGCTGGCGGATTTGGTAGACAACTTGGTCAAAACTTGCTATCGCCATTAAAAGCACTTGGCAGTGTCTTTACAGGTAGACCTGGCCCTGGGGCACCTCCAGGAGTAGTTGCACCTAGCGATGAAAAACGTACAGCCGATACGCTAGCCCGAATGGAACAAACTAATCAAGCATTATTGAAAGCAATTGAGAAATTAAACAGGGCAAGGCCATAGTAAAAATTAAAGAAATACTATAAAATTCTGAAATTAATTTAAAATAAAAAAGGAATTTTCAAATTTAAGTTGTATTTGTAATTAAAAAAAGATAAATGAATTAATTCATTTATCTTTTTTTAATTACAAATATTGAATACTACCTGGCTCTATTAAGTTTTTCAACAGCTTTCAATAATGCTTGATTAGTTTGTTCCAACTTAGCCAAAGTATCTGCAGTACGCTTTTCGTCACTAGGCCCCTTTAAGCCAAAAGGGGATTTCCCTTGTTCATATTTATGATTAAATGGTTGTGTTAATACACCTCCAAGACCTTTGAAGAAGCCTTTAACTGTAGGTGGTGCAGCATTTTCGCCAGCAGCAACCTTTCTTGCAATTTCTTCCTTAGTATCTCTACGATGTCCACCATATGTACCAGTAATATCTCCCTTATCATCATACTTATTATTATTGCCTTTGTTAAACACGCCCTTAATCTTGCCTAAATTAATACCCATGTCTGGCAAACCTTCTTGCAAACCTTTAAGGAATGCACCACCAACACCTCTAGCCCATTGTCCTGCAGCTCTTGAAATTGCACCTGAGCCATCTTCA
>CAMUNJ010000004.1 GCA_947090235.1 uncultured Bacillota bacterium | reverse complement strand
AATAAAAAACAAAAAAATTATTTATTTTCTATTAATTTATAAAAAATCAATAAAATTTGCTATTTTTTATTGATTTTTTATCTATTTTATTCAAATTATTTTTTATTAAATATTTTTTTATTTTGAATTTAAAATTAATAAATTAATTTTTCCGTGTTTTTTTGCTTTATCAATTTTCCCTTGATTTATCACCTGTCCCTTTTTAATTATTAATTCATTATTCAATCCAAATACATCGCAGGTTGCAGTTTTATTTAAAAGTGCACTTGGG
This sequence comes from uncultured Bacillota bacterium, assembly GCA_947090235.1. GTDB lineage: Bacteria > Bacillota > Clostridia > Christensenellales > UBA1242 > Caccovivens. Next base: position 24,876 of record CAMUNJ010000004.1, on the reverse strand, counting down.
GCTAAAGTCACTTTAGATGGATTTATAACTAAATTTTCTTTTTTATTTGTTATTTGAAATTTAGATTTATTTTCATTTGCACCTATTTCAAATCTTTGCGTTTCAACCTTTGGCAACAAACCTTCGTGAGTAAAACTAAAATTATTTGTTGTTTTTTTACGCTTCTTTTTGTCGCTAAAAAACAAACAATCAATTCCATTTGAATATATTTTGTTTATAGGAATTTCGCATATGGATGTAATCAATTTGATTGGCTTTAGTCCATCACAAATCACATCTAAAACAACACCTAAAAAACATCCTTTATCATCATAAACTTTTTTGCAAATTGGATTGTTTGAAATACCAGAATAGTTTAATTGTAATTTATAAGCCTCTTCTACAAAAATACAATCATCACCTATTATTTTGACGTCTTGTTTTGATAAAAAATTTTCGCGTTCACTCTCTTCATCCGCAACAATAAAGCCAACCAATTTTGTCAAGTTGGCGTCGAAACAAATGTTTAAAACATAGCCAATATTTTGTCCGTTATTTATGGCTACTATATCCTTTGCAATAAATTCACTAACCTTTATATCTTTCATACCATAAACTTATTCACAATAAAATAAGAATATCTATAAAGACTAAAATTAGACAAATTTTGCAAAATAAAAATTTATAAAAACAATTCAGCAAAATAATAAATTGACAATTTGCTTAAACTATGTTATAATAATAAAAATTAAAAGAGGTGGATTATGAACAAGGATTTTGAAATAACAAAAGATATGACAATTTCAAGTGTACTAAAATTGGATGAAGGTATGAGCGATGTATTTATTGGCTTTGGAATGTTTTGTATATTTTGCCACCTGAGTGAAAATGAAACGATAGCAGAGGCTTGCAAAGTTCATGATATAGATAGCGACTTTTTAGTTTCAAAACTCAATTCAACTTATCAAAAAATAGCAAAATCTAAATCAAAGAAAAATTAAAAAAAGTGGCATATGCCACTTTTTTATTTATAATTTTAAATCTTTTCTTTTATTGCCTGCAAAAGTTTATCAATACCCTTGCCAGTCTTTACTGAAATTAAAATAGTATTATCTTGTAAAATTATAGGCTCTTTTAATAAATCTGCTTTATTAAATACCAACAATCTATTATCAGTACAATTCAAGTTTTTCAAAACCTCATTTGTCACCTGAATGTTTTTTAGATATTCCTTTTCGCCATCGATATCTTTTGTCATGCTAACATCAACTACATGCAAAATAAGATCAGCTTCTTGAGCCTCTTCTAATGTAGAAGAAAACGCATCTACAAGTTCGTGCGGAAGATCGCTAATAAATCCAACTGTATCTGTCAATATTGCATTTTTCCCCTCACCTAAAAACAATTTCCTACTGGTTGTATCAAGGGTTGCAAACAATCTATCATCGGCATAAATTTGATCTTTAGTCAATAAATTTAAAAGACTACTTTTACCAGAATTAGTATAGCCTACAAGAGCAATTCTTGGAATTTGAGAATTTTCGCGAGAACGCTTGGTCACCTGTCTTTGTGTTTTTACCTTTTGAATTTCCTTTTTTATCCTTGCCATCTCATTTTCCAATTTGCGTCTGTCAAGTTCAAGTTTACTTTCTCCTGGCCCTCTCATGCCTACACCCGCACCACCATAACGGCCACTCGACCCTTGATACTCCTTAAGCCTAGGAAGTAGATATCTATCCTGTGCATATTTTACTTGCAACTTTGCCTCATTTGATAAGGCTCTTGTTGCAAATATATCAATGATTAGCCCCACGCGATCCAAAACTCGAACACCAAGTGCATCAGAAATATTTTTCATTTGAGAACCTGTCAATGCATAATCCACTATAACAACAGAAATTTTTTCTTGTAATCCTTCTATTTCGCGTTTTATCTCTTGCAACTTACCAGATCCTAAAACAGTAGCACGCGAAAACTCTTTGATATTTTGACTAAAAGAAGTGACAACATTCAAGCCGCTGGACTCAGCCAACCTATTTATCTCACCTAATTTTCTATCTTTATTATCGCTTTTCTTAGTGCAAACAACAATTGTCACACAATTTTCTTGCTCTTTTTTATTTTCGTAAATTTGTTTTGCCATAAATAAATAATAACACAAAATAAAAGTTTTTACAATTTTTTATTGCAAAAACTTTACAAACTTTTAAAAATCACTTGCTAAAACACTTCCATCTTTAGTGCTAATGATTAAATTAAAACTTTTGTTGTCATTCCCAACAAATGTAAAACACCAGAAAAGATTATTGTCATCTCCTTTGAGCCCAAGAACCTTCAAATAACATTCACCCTTTAAAATCCTACCTACAGTATATCTTTCTATCAATTCTGCAAATCTTTGACAAGACATCTCTAAAGCCTTTGTACTTGTTATTTGAAAATCATTGCTTATTAATTTTAAACTTTCTTTTTGCCCTTCATATTCAAACACAACACTGTCTTTATCGTTTATTGCGAACCCAAGGTCGACCATATAAGCATAAGAAATAGGATTATATTCAAGTTTAACTTCGCTAATTTGGTCATTCACATAAACATTACATTTAATTTCCTTGTCTTTTAAAGTAAATGTTTTATCTTTAAATATAATCAAAGAAAAATCAACAATAGCATGATGGATTCCATCTATTAAATAAGGATTTTCTCGGCTTCCAACACTAACTGAAACAGAAAAATCGTTGTTTTCAGCCCAATAATAAGAATTAGTTATTTCGCTCATATTTTCTTTAACTAGACTTTCTGTAGATTTTTGACAGCCTGTAAATGCAAATAAACAACAAAAACACAATCCTGCAAGCAAAATCTTTTTCATAATACAACCTCACATAGTAAATTATGTTGGCTTTTCCAAAAAAATGTAGTAAAATATATTTTAAGGAGCAAATATGAAAAAAGATTTAAAATTTTATTTAAACAAGGCAATCAAAGAAGGCTTTTGTCTTGGTGCATTAAATTTTTCTAACATGGAATGCCTGCAAGGGATTGTAGAAGGTGCTAAAGAAATGAATTCACCTATTATCATTTCTGTTAGCGAAGGTGCATTAAAATATATGCAAGAAGATTATTGTATTTCCCTTGCCAATGTTGCGAGAAAAAATAAAGGCATATTTTTGCATTTAGACCATGGAAAAAGTTATGAAATTTGCAAAAAATGTATAGACCTTGGCTTTGACAGCGTTATGATTGATGGCTCTAGTCTTCCATTTCAAGATAATATAAAGATAACAAAAAAAGTTGTAAATTATGCTCATAAAAAAGGTGTTTTAGTAGAGGGAGAACTTGGTCAATTAATGGGAATTGAAGATGAGGTTTCTAGTCAAACAAGTCATTACACTGACCCAGATAAAGCCAAAGAATTTGTAGATAAAACAGGAGTTGACACTTTAGCAATAGCAATAGGAACAAGTCATGGTGCTTACAAATATAGTGGAGAAAAGACCTTACACTTTGACATTTTAAAAGAAATAGAAAAACTACTTCCTAATTTCCCACTTGTTTTGCATGGTGCTTCTACTGTTGACCAGAGCGTTATTGAAAAAATCAATGAATATGGCGGAGAATTAAAAAGTACGAATGGAATTCCTAAAAACCTGCTAAAAAAGGCAGTTAAACAACATAATATTGTCAAAATCAATACAGACACCGATCTTAGGCTTGCTACTACAATGAAAGTGCGTGAAGTTTTGATAAACAACTCACAAACAATAGATCCTCGTGATTATCTTAAGCCTGCACGAGAGGAAATAAAAGCAACAACAATCAGAAAAATAAAAGAACTATTTTATTCAAGCAATAAATTATAAAAATAAAATGCATAGATAATATCTATGCATCTTTTTCTTCTGCAAATTTTTTCTTTGTGGCCTCACCGCCACGAATGTGCTTGTCTGCAAAATTTTCGTCCAACACCTTTTTGGTTTCCTCAAAAAGTGCCATGTCAATTTTAGGCAAACGATAACACACATCATTGTGGATTGTACTTTTGCTATAGCCAAATTTCTTAGCAGTCTCTCGTATAGTTTCATGAGTCTCCTTGATATGCCCAGCAGCAAGGAGGACTCTTTCAACCAAATAATCTTTCACAGGTTTACCTCCACAGAGTAAACTATGTCGAGAGATTGCACTTTATGTCAAAATTTGTAGAAAAAAATCACGAAATTGTCGTGATTTTTAATTAATCTATTTTTTCTTTGCTTGCCTACGCATTTTGCTTCGTTCTGCCCTAAATTTGTTTATTTGTTCTTGTTTAAATACAACACTTTCTTCAACCAAAGTTTCCTTTCTTTGAATCCATTTATACTTTCTGTTTCCATAAAATTGATCATAACAAATAATGGCAATTCCTTGAAGCAAATAATAATAGAAAGAAAATAATCTCCAAGTTATCAATGCCCAAAAAAGCGTTCCGCCTGCAAAGTATGAACCAAACATTGCTGAGAAAGAAAGTTCGCTCATGCCTGTTCCTCCTGGAAGAGGAAAGAAACTAGATGCAAGGTCAATCAAAACAGTCATAACATAAAAATTGAAGAATAGACTAGAATCAAAGCCTTTATACATTGAAAATACAAGGTAAGGGATCATGTAAATCATAACTAAACGGAACATATAAGTGAAGAACAAAATCAAGAAATCTTTTGGAGATTTTGCATATTGACGCATAACAGATTGATAATCTTCAATAATTTTCATGATTTTTTCGTATTGTTTTTCATAACTTTTCAAAATCTTCATTTTTTGTAAAAGTTTTAGCACCATTACTACAAGTTTTCTTCCCCAATTTTTACTAATTGAAAGAAAGATAATCAGAAACAACATAAATGAGCCAAGTATAAACCCAATAACAGAAGTAGCAGAAACAAAAGTGTTGTATTGTGAAGATGTGAAAGACACAACCATACAAATAAAACTCATCACAATCCAACCAAGTTGTTGAAAAACCATTTTTGCAAGAGGAATACTCATTGCCGAATGAAGAGGAATTTCGTGACTTTTTAGATAGGTTATTTGAAAAGGCTGCCCGCCTGCTGCAAGAGGTGTTACATAATCATAATATCTACCTATCGCATTTGTTTTATAAGAAAGACCAAAACGCCACTTTCCAATACTTTTTTTCATCAAATAACTAACAGCAAAAGTATCAAAAAATATGTTCAACGCAAAAACTATCAAAAGCACCAAGAAAGGCCAGCCATAAAATGTCAAACCTTGAGGAGATGTGACACCTCCTTCACCATTTAGTTGAATAACAAGTATTATTGCAACAACTACAATATTAAGAGCAAAGAAGACCCAATTTAGTATCTTTTTCTTTTTTGAACTTTGTTTAGAAACTGCTTGTTCGGCCTCGTCTAATTTTTTCTTTTGATCTTCTTGAAACTTTTGTTTTTCTAATTTAAGATTTTCTTCCATGATTTTTTCTTCTTTGGAAGTTTTTTTATCGTTCAAATCTTGATCTACAATATCTTGTTTTTCAGCAAAAACATTGTCCTCTTCTTCAAGAGCAACCAAATCTTCATCGATCACTTGTTTTCGCTTTTTACTCATATACATATATATTAACAAATAAAAAAGCCATTGTCAAACTTTTAACAAAGGCTTTAAAATTAAAATGTCAAATAAATTTATTTTTATGCTTTAAAAAGATCCTTATAATTGCCGTCATAACGAGAAATAGTTGCCTTTTCACGCAAAAGTGAAGTGTTAGCGCTTTCAAAACTAGCAAAATTATCTTGAGCAAGTTCTTCATAAATAACATCAAAAATGGTTTTATTAACACAAACATTTAGTCTTGCGTTATACAATGTTTCGATTGCTCCAGTGCCTAAAAGTACTTCTTGTCCACCATTTAAGCCCTCAACAATGCTATCAAAGTAGTTTTTACACTCACCTGTATACATAAGCACATGGAATCCATGTTCTGACATAACAAGTCCAGAAAGATCTCCAATTTGGCCATAACCATCATTGTACAATTCTGTTCCTGCAAGCGTAAATTCGTCTACCATTTTTGAATATTTTTTATATTTTCTGCCATCCTCAAGTTCGATTATATCGCTTTCGCTAGCACCTTCTACTTGAGATTTATTTACACCCATAACATAGTTATATTCTGCATTTCTAATACCAGGGTCATCATTGTATGTGTAGATAAATTCGTTAAATGCTTCTGCTTTAGCGATAGGGTCACCAGCCTGATCTATAACTACTTTAATGTGATTATATAAATCATTTATATTTGTTTCATAAGATTGATAATCTTTTTTATCAATCTCATTGTAAACTCCATCATCACCCTTTGCTCTAACAGTTGGTTCAACAGTCAAATCTTCAACAATTAAATCATATTGTTCTTGAGTAATCTTCTTATTTTCTAAATCGGTTTTTGCTTGTGTATATTTTGCTTTACTTTCCTCAGAAAATTGGAAAAGAATATGAGAAACAGTATAGAACTTAGTATCTTGGTCACTATTTTTAAAGTAATAAACCTTTCCTAAATCGCTTAAAACATTTTCTTCATAACTCTCATCGCCCTCCAAAACATATTGGGTGTAAGAATTCATAACTTTTGCACTATAACGATTTAAAATTTGATTTACAGACACATCCGCAAGGCCATCTTTGCCTTTAAAATTATCTAGATATTTTTCTACAATAAAGTTTTCATAAATTATCTTGTAGATTCTGTCAATCTCTCTTGCAAATAAGTCTTTTGTAGTATTTTCTTTAAATTTAAGCCCTTCTTCGCTCTTTTCTAGTGCTTTTTTATAGTCATTGTATGCTTTTGAATAAACACTACTTCCCTGCATGCTTTGAACTAAATCAACAAGGTTATAATAAATTTTGTCTTTATCTTCTTTAACTGATATATCTTTTGCTTGACTTTCAACATAATCAAAATCTGCTAAAAGATCATCAATAGTTTCAGTTTTTTTGATTTCATATTTTGCATTATCGCCTTGTGAATCAATTAAATTTAAAGTTGCTTTTTTAGAATAACCATTAAATTTAATCTCGTCACTTTTTTCTTCATCTTTAGAAGTAGAAGTGCCAGTCACTTTATCAACATAAGTCATAAAATTATCTTCTAAAGCATCATTAGTTTCATGCCATAGATAATCTTTTTCTTTTTTAGTTAAAATTTCACCATTATTTTGATTTTTGAACAATTTTTCTGCTTCAAAAATAGTCAATTTTCTAGTTTCAAGTTGGTCAAGAGTAAGCATTATAGCCTCTTTTCTAGATTTGCCATAATACTGCTCATAATTATATCCAAAACTATTATAACCATTTATAAGTTCGCGTTTAGTTATATTAAAAACATTATCTTCATATTTGATAGTTGAAACTATTGCATTATAATACTTTTCCCAATTTCTAGTAACCAAAGAGCAGCCTGTAAAAACAGACATAGAAAGCATCATAACAGCAAGAAGCACACCAGTTAATTTCTTTTTCATTTTATCTCCACAATTTAGTCAATTATTGTCTATAATAACACAAATTACACATATTTTCAAGCATTTTAGGTCACTTTCTTATATTTATAGCAATTTAATTTTTAGATGCCTCGGCAAAATAATCTATCAAAAGCATGAGTTTGTCTTTTATACTACCCTTAACATCAAAAACAATCTTTGGAGAAGAGTCAAATGCCAACCGTGCATTAAAACTATTCAAATTTTTGGCTAAAGCAGGCGAAATTATTTCCTCACGCTTTTCAAGAAAAATAATTGTTTCAAAAGAGTTTATCCTTATCCTTGATATGCCAAAACCTAAAGCCATATTTTTTACTAGAGCTATCATGCAAAGATTGCTAATTTCATTTGGCACATCTCCATAACCATCTTTTAGAGAATTTAACAAATCATTTAATGAAGAAAGGCTATCTAGTTCGCTAATCTTAGTGTAAAGAGCAATTCGCTCGTCACTTGAAGCGATATAACTTTCACCAATGTAGGCGTCAATTGCCACCTCCATTTTAATCTCTCGAGATTCTTCTTTTTTCTGTCCTTTAAGTTCCTCGACAGCCTCATCCAAAAGTTTAACAAACATATCATATCCCACTTTTGCAATATGACCATGCTGTTCCTTGCCAAAAATATTGCCTGCACCACGAATTTCAAGATCTCGCATTGCAATTTTAAAACCACTACCTAAACTAGAAAATTCTTTTATAGCACTTAATCGTTTGTAAGCATCAACAGATAAAATTTTGTTTTTATCATAAGTCAAATAAGCATAACTAAGTTTATCACTTCTGCCAATTCGACCTCGAATTTGATATAGTTGTCCTAAACCTAATTTGTCTGCATCAATAACAATCATTGTGTTTGCTGAAGGCAGATCTATACCATTTTCTATAAGCGTAGTGGATATAAAAATATTAAATTCGCAATCATAAAGTTTGTTAATAACTTCCTCTAAAACGCGTTCGTTCATCTGCCCATGAGCAATACCTATTTTTGCATTTGGAATAAGACGTTTGATATACAAAGCAAACTCGTCTATACTTTCAACTCTGTTATAAATAACAAAAGCCTGACCACCTCTAGCAATTTCGCGAGAAAGTACATCACGAATTAAATCGTCGCTTGTTTCAACAACATAAGTTTGTATTGGCAATCTATCTCTAGGAGGTGTTTCGATTATAGAAATATCTCGTATCCCAGAAAGTGACATATTAAGCGTTCTTGGAATAGGCGTTGCCGACAAAGATAACACATCTAGATTTCGTTTAGCATTTTTTATTTTTTCTTTATGCTCAACACCAAAGCGTTGTTCTTCATCTAAAACTAAAAGGCCTAAATCTTTAAATATAACTTGACTACTCAACAACTTGTGCGTGCCTACAAGCATATCAATCTCACCATTAGCAAGCCTACGCAAAATATCTTTTGTTTGGGCAGGAGTTTTAAATCTATTTAAAACTTCAACCTCAACTCCAAATTGTTGCAATCTTGCCTTCGCAGTCAGATAATGTTGTTGAGATAAAATTGTTGTTGGGCATAAAAGGCACACCTGTCTACTATTATATGCACATTTAAAACATGCTCTTAAAGCAACTTCAGTTTTTCCAAAACCAACATCTCCGCAAATAAGCCTGTCCATAACCTTATGGCTTTCCATATCATGATTGATATCGCTTATCGCTTTGGCTTGATCTACAGTCAGTTGAAAGCCAAAAGAATCGTCAAAAGATTTTTCAAGATATTCATCTCTCTTAAATTTATGACCAACAGCCTTTTCTCTTTCTTTATACATTTCTATCAAAGAAAAAGCCATCTCTCTTAAACTATCTTTTACCCTTGCTTTTAATCGCGAAAACTCACCGCCACCTAAAGCAGATAATTTTGGCTCTTCCTCGCTTCCAATGTAAGCAGAGAGTGAGTTTGCCTCCTCACTTGGCAGATATAAAATTCCACCATTTTTATACTCTATAACAAAATAATCTTTTTCATAATCGCCAATACGCATGCGTTCTATCTTGACACACTTGCCTATGCCATGAAAAGAATGAACAACATAGTCGCCTAATTTTGGCAGATAAAATACAGAATGTTTTCCTTTAGAAAAAATAGTATTTTGTTGACGAAATAAACTATCACTTCCAATTGCTACTATCCTTTCTTTTAAAAAACTAAAACTATATGGCATATTTATATTTGAAACAAACAACTTGCCTTCCAAAAAATTTTCGGTTTCGTAATCATGATAAAGTAGACCATTATCTCGCAAAAACTCACAAATTTTTTGCTTTCCTTTATCACTACCTGCAAAAAGAATAACCCCACATCCACTTTTCAAGTATGATTCTATATCAAATTTTAAAGCCATAAAGTCTGTCAAATATGTTCTTGTTGCAATGCTTTGGTTTAAATAATCATTGTCAATCCCATTGTTGTCAAAAAGTAAATCTGCTTTGCCAAGCAAATCTTCAAATTCCACATAGTTTGAAGACTTATAACTACTCATAGTTTTATAACTTGACTTTAAAAGTTGAAACTCGTCTTCTATTCTTTTTGGCTCGTCCAATATTTTATTGCCAGCCAAATCAAAAATATTATTTTCACCTAACGGCAAAATAGAAGGCGTCAAAACAAATTCCTGTAAACTTTCTTGATTTTTCATTTGAGAAGGATCAAAATAATGCAGACTTTCAATTGTATCATCAAAAAACTCAACTCGGATTGGAAGTTGACTTCCCGTCACAAATATATCTAAAATATCACCTCTCAAAGCAAATTGCCCGCTAGCAGAAACTAGGCTAACTCTTTCATATCCGTTTTTTGCTAGATATTCTAATAGATAATCTATATTGTAATTTTGATCAACTCTTAATTTTAAAGGATTTAAAAATACTGACAAATCAAACTTAACAAGTGCTGAGCATGGAAGAAATATCAATGCATCAATTTGTTTATTTATATAAGCATTGACTCCTTCAATAAAAGGAAGAAGATTTTTATCATCACCTTGATTATCCTCTCTAGCAACCGCTATAATTTGTGACTTTTTATCTAATCCTTCAAGTCCTCTTTTGATTTTAGTTGCTTCTGCAAAATCTCCACACAAAAAAACTAGCGGGCATATTTCATCGCATAAAACAACTTTTTCACCTATTCCCGCACCCGATATCTTTCTACTTTGATATAATTTTTTTAGTCTAACATTGATCCCTTTCAAGTCTTAGCCCTCACTGATAATTTTCAAAATCATATCACAAGCCTTTTCCATCGCTTCATCTAACAATTTTGTATCTTTAATTTTTGATAAAACAAATTCAGCCAAATCACCTTCGTCACGACCTATTCCAACCTTTACACGCTCAAACTCTTGACCTATATATTCGACTATTGAACGAAGACCATTGTGTGTACCTGCTGAGCCATGCTGACGATATCTAACCTCACCTCTTGGCAGATCTATATCGTCGACTACTACAATAATCCTTGCATCTTTATATTGTTTTTTTAGTAAAACTAAACTTTCTCCAGAATTGTTCATATAAGTCAAAGGTTTTGCAAGCAAGACCTTTTCTTTATTAAAAAAACCTTCAGCAATGCTAGCCTTATATTTTTCTCTATCAAAAACCATGCCAAGTTTATTGGCAAGTATATCCATAGTCATAAAACCTATATTATGATAGGTGTTTTCATACTTTTTTCCGAAATTACCTAAGCCTGCAATTATAAACATCAATATTCCCTTCCAATCAAATCAACGCCAACAATTTCCTTGCCATTTGTTATTTTACTATCAATAACTCGGCAAGATAATAAACTGCTTTCATCTCCAATAATAGAATTATACACCATATTGTTTTCTTGCAAAACACAATTTTTTCCAATATAAGTATTGCCTTTCAAAATGTTGTTGTTTTTGATAATAACACCGCTTTCTATTTCTACATCTGCATCAATAACAACACTTGACTTATCAAAAAATGCAACACCATTTTTTTCATGATAAGCCAAAATCTTGTTTTGCAATAATTTTTCTGCCCTAACTAAATCCTTATTTTCCTTAACTTGTAAAAAAGCCTTTTCATCAAATTTATCTAAACAACCAAGAATAAAACTATCAATAGATTGTAAAAAAGAAGTTTTAAAAACATAACCACGAAGAAGAGTCATAGCATTCAATCTATTGCGTACAAAATAATCCATTATTTTGTAAACAAGATTTACATTGACAAGTGGCGTGTCGCTATAAAAAACCGCAATATATTGTTTGTCAGTTTTAATATTTTTTAAAACATCAATAATATTGTCATTATCATCAACAATCTTCTTTTCACATTGTCCGCCTGCCATCAAAACCCAATCCAACATTGGTCTGCCACAAATTTCTCTTTCAAAATCGTTGTGTAAATTCCCCTTAACTTTAACGGCAACAAAAAGAACCTCTTCCCCAACCCATTCAAAGTTTTGTGGTGATAAGGCTTCCTCTGGCAAAACAGAACTCTCTTCTTCTGGCAAATCTTCCTCTACTGGAAGGTTATCAAAATCAAAAGCAATTTGATTTTTTGCAATTTCTTGCTCTTTTTCTATTAAATCTAATGTTTCCATGATTAAATTATATACTAAAGTGCAAAAATTTCCAAATAAAATAAAAAAATCTATCAAATTCATTTTAGTTTATTTGTAATTTGTGCTAAAATAATTGAAATAAAGGAGATTTATCATGACAAAAATCAAATCATTGAATAAAAATTTACTTTTTATTGCTCTCGCATTTGTTATGCTTGCTATCACTGCTTTTTCTTTTTTAGGTGGTGCAACCTTTGCTTATGCAGACAGCGAAACAACATCTGCAATATTGCCTCCCGTTTCAAATTCTATCCAAGTGACTGCAACTAATAGAATTGGTGGTGATTATGGCAGTGTTGCTAGCGGATCTTTTGATGATATTACATTTAAAACATACGACTGGAAAAATATTAGCCATTTTAATGTAGGCTATATAGAAGGCTCTACTCCTATTACTCCAGCAGATGAATACAACTATTCACTTTCTGTTCAATTCCTACAAATCAGACCTGTTGAAGGCAAACATTTTGAAGCAGGTTCTGGCCCAGAAGGTTCTACTATAAATCCAAAAGTTATATTTGAAAGTGAAGAATCTGTAAACGATCTTAGCGAAATCCCAACTTTTGCTGTTTATGTTGATACAAACAACAATCAACAACATGAGGATTTAAACTATGGTTGGGGTGTTTATAGATTTACTTTAACTATCAACAATACACCTATTCCTTCTGAGTTCTGTTTTGTTAGACCTACTGCCCCAATCGACCTTCCAACTCCACAAGTAGAAAAACAAATCACTCCATCAACTTCTGGTCTTCAAAATGACTATAACTTCTATATCAAAACCGATACTCCTGAAACTCAAGATTACAAATATATCGATCAAAACTTGATTAGATGGTTTGTTGAAGGAAAATCTACAAACGGAACAAAATATGTTTATAAACAAAGCGACCTTGAAATTCCTGCCTTCCGTGATAATGGCTTTACAAAAGCAATCTACTCAGCAGACGGCGTAGAAGAAAATAGAACAGGATTAAATTTTCACCTCAACACACTTGATGTTGCTGGCGAATGGAATGTTTATTGTGTTATTTATGATGAAGCACCTAATGGTGATGTCAACTCTTTAGAAGGCCGACTTGACACAAAATCTAATCCTCAATCAGTTATTTCTGGCAGACAATATAAGGCTTCTTATATAATCTATATAATTATTGCTGCTGCAGTTGTACTTCTTGGTGTTATTATTCTAATCATTGTTAAATCTGTTAAAAAAGAAAAAGTTTGGTAAATCCAAACTTTTTTAAATAAAAATCACCCTACTGGGTGATTTTTTGTTTTATAAATTGTTAAAATTATTTTCTACTTTCATCAATAACTTTTACAATAGCAGGAATAGTTCTAAGTTCTTCAACTTTGCTATCTGGGATAGTAATACCAAACTCGTCTTCAAAAGTTGTCAACATTTCTACAACATCAATAGAGTCTGCTCCTAATTCCATAATATCAGCGTTATCTTTTATATCATCAGTAGAGATACAAAGTTGCTCAGCCACTAATTGTTTAACCTTTTCTATAGTTTTCATAAATCCTCCATAAAATCTAGATTTCTAGACAAGAATAGCATAATATACAAAAAAAGGCAAGTAATATAAACAAAAAACAGCAAAAAAGTATTTTTGCTGTTTTACATAACAAATTTATTATTTGTTTTGAAATTCAATATAGTTGTTAGGGTCAACTTTTTTATCATTAAGTTTTAAAGTAAAGTGCAAATGTGCATCCATGTCACCTTCGTTTGTGGCAGTTTGTGATACAACACCAAGTTTTTGTCCAGCAGTGATTTTATCACCCTTTTGAACTAAAACATCTTTACCAAGAGAAGCATAAGTGCTTACAAATCCGTCTTTATGTTGAACAACAATGTATTGTCCTTCCATATAGTTATAGCCTACATCTAAAACACTTCCATCAAGAACAGAATAAACAAAGCCATCACTAGATGTCAAGTCCATAGACTTATGTGCTTCCCATTGATTGAGCGTAGCATTTTCTTGAAGTTCGGTTGCAGAAAAGTCTTTGATAACTTCTGGATTTGTCATTGGAAGCGAAAACTTAAGTTCGCCTGTTGATACTTGTTGATCGTCATCAGGCGGAATAACAGTTTGATTTCTGTTTATCAAACCCAATGTAAGCCCTGTCACTGTTAAGGCTAACACCAAAACACCGCCTCCGATAGCCACTCCAAACCTTTTAAAAAATTCCTTTGCCTTTCTTCTTTTTTTAAGTTCCATATTTTTTACCTCCTAAAGCCTTTATTGACATATTCAAAAGTATTTATACAAAAACTTTTATTTTAAAAACCTGTTAATATGGCAGGAAAACCTACAATTATTTCTTGCGCACCTATTGCAATCTGTACATTTATCTTTTTGTTGTTTATTATGTTATAGTCTTTATAGTAAGGACTGTAGCCGTAATACATGGACAAATTGTCAACATCTCCGCCCTGATAACTTTCTATTTTATAAAAGTCTATCAACTCTTTTACATTAGAGTTTTGAAAATATAGTATAATTCCATCAACTTTGTGTAAATTTCTATAAATATTTTTTATTTCATCTTTGCTGCCTGTATAATAAAATTGATTTCCGCTTTTGATTACATCTTCACAATCAGCATTAGCAATCTGAGAATTTGTGACTATACAAACTTTGTAAATTTTTTCATGCCCAAGCAAATCAAAATTTCCAAATAAAGAAAAAACAAAAATACAAGCAATCAACGCTATAAAAGCAAACATTCTTTTCATGGCTAAATTATTGACAAAAAAAACAATAACATACTTTTTTTAGCAAAAAGTATAAAAACTAAAAAAACTATCAAACTAGAATGAGAGGGATTATGAAAAAAGACAAATACTTTTATAGTTGGTTGTTTGCAGTTATTATTCTAGCGTCATTGCTTATTCTTTCCATTTATCTCGGCGTTTCTGGTTGGTACTTTAGCAACGATAATACAAGAGTAACTGATTTTCAACTTGGTAACAACATAGAAATAGAAACAACAAAAAATTCTGCCAATGCAGTTAGTTTAAATTTTAATGGCTCTTTTTTGCCGGGTGAAAAACTAAATCAAATAGTTGCAGTAAAAAACTATGAGCAGGATTATGAATTTTATATTAGAGGAAAAGCATTTGTGTACACTTCGGCAAACGAATTTCAACCAATATCTCTTATAACAACCCAAAACTGGGTTTTTAACGAAAATGATGGCTACTATTATTTTAAAAACACATTGCCAGCACAAAACAAAATTTCGCTTTGTAGTCAAATTTATTTGGACGAAGATTTGATTTTAAAAAGTACCGAAAATTATATAATCACATTTTTAGTTGAAACTTTAACAGTAGACCATACTATAGAAGCATTTTGGGGATATAATTTTATTGAATAAAAAGTAAAATGCTAAATCATTTTGCTTTTTTTATTTTTTATTGTAAAATATTGATATATTATTAGGAGTCTAATATGGAAGAAAATAGAAGAATACCGCCACCACCAAGGCCAATTCCTCCACGCCCACCTCAAGTACAAAATACACAAACTACTGATGATCAAGTCAAATCAGAATTGGTGAACAGCGAGCAGATACAAAACAAAAAAAGCAAGCCTAAACGCGAGCCTTTAAGTGAGCAAACTAAGAATGCACTTTTTTATTGTGGTGGTGCATTGTCTTTTGTTCTCGCCGTGGTTTGCTTGATTTTGATATTTGTTTTATAAAACATTGTGTATACTAGCACCCATAAAATGTAGATAAGAATGGCAGTAAAAATTGATATGTTCAAGACTAATTCTAAAATCATCAATATTGTCTATAACAATGCATGCTTTTAATCTTGCAATTTCCACGCCTATTTCTTGAATACTTTTATGATTAACCATATAACACATTTTGCTTTCATTTTGCGACCAGCGATATTCTATATTATCTACAAGATTTATCAACTCTGCATCATGCAGGGCTTCTTTTTCTTCAAGAATTTTTTCTATTGCAAAAACATCATTTTGTACCGATTTTAGCGAAGAAGAAACAACCACTTCTTCTACAATACAAATGCCTATAAGAAATAAAAAGATTAAAGTGAAATTAATGTAATGAAAAATCTTATTCATTTGTCATCACCCCGCTTGTAAAACAAACCGCTTCACCTTTTTTAGGTTGAAAATATGTTTCACCATTTTTATCTATTGTCAAAAGTAAAACATCTTTAAAACTTTTGCTACCTTTTTCTTTTATAATATTGTTTATCTTTTCCTTGCTTATACCTGCCAAAGATATGTTATCTTCCATATATTTCCCTTCACTAATAAGTGTAATAGGAACAAAACTTTCTTTAGCCCCAGTATTCATATCTCCATTGGTAGTTGGAGCAAACTCTGCTTTAGGCATAACCGAGATTTTGCCATTTGTCTCCATAATTGCATATTGAACTTGTGAAATAGAAAAATATCCACAATTTCTAAGTGCTGCTAAAATATCGTCAATAGAAAGATTTAGCATTTTTATTGCGTTGTAATCTATCCCCTTTGGATTGATAATTATAACTGGTTTTCCAGAAATAAATTTGGAGAACTTAGTACTATTTTTAGATATAAGTGTTAATATGAAATGCAAAATAGTAAGCGTTAGTAATGGGACAACGCCATGAAGCACAGGAACGCTTACTTCTGCCATAGGAATAGTAGCAAGATCGGCAATAATTAATGTCAAAACAAGTTCAAAAGGTTGCATTTGACCAATCTGCCTTTTGCCCATAATTCTAAAAATTAATAATACTATCAAATAAATGATTATTGCTCTTAAAACTATTGTGACCATATCTTTAGATTAAACAATTTTTAAAAAGTTATTCCTAATATACCATAATTAAGTTTTGGCTTGAACTTTTGTTTTTCTTGTAAATTTCTTTTTAGTCATATTCCAGAAAAATTGAATATCTACAACATTGAATACTGCACACAGCATAACAAAACTTAAAACTGCAATTCCGCCACCCAAGCAAATTGAAATAAATGATGGAAAGAAATTGTTGCAAAGCGAAGTGACAAAAGAAGATAAGGCAGCAGAAGGTACTATTAATAATGAAAGAATAAATAAAGGTTTAAATAATTTAAGTTTAATTTTTGTTTTTTTCTTTATCATTCTAATATTTAATAAAGCCGTTACAACAAAACTTATCCCCATCCCCCAAACAAGAGCATTAATTCCAATCAATCCTGGCAAAAACCACATTGCTATAAACATAAAAACTGCACCGATAACATAATTAATAAAACTCTTTACCTCTAGACCTAAAGAATTTAAAAGTGCCGAAGAAATGTTTGTTATTCCCATAGGAAGCATAATCCAAGCAGCCGCTTGTAGAAGAGTTCCACTCAAAACATTGTCATATAAAAATAATCCAGCAAGTTCGCCAACTCCCATATAGGCCGGGATAAAAAGTGCAGAAACAAATATTGCAAAAAGTATAGATGTTCTTGCACGCGACTGAATATAATTTGTGTCATTCTTAGCCAAAGCAGTAGAAATATCAGGGATTAAAGCAGTAGAAAGTGAGCCTATTATTGTTGTTGGAACAAATAATAATGGAAGCGTCATTCCAACTGCCACACCATATAAAGACATTGCTTGGCTACTTGTATATCCTATAGAAATAAGTCTTGCAGGAATAATAAGACCAACTAAAGGTTGAATAAAACTTCCAGCAACTCTTATTCCAGTTATTGGCAAACTTTCTTTAAATAAAGGTTTAAAAACTCGCTTAGATGGCTTTTTAAGTTTTCCTCCATAATAGAAAAACAACAACATAACAAAAACCATAGATCCAATGCAAGCAAAAGTTAAACTCCAAGCCACATTCAAAGCATTTTCTATTGCAGATAGCGAAGAGCCAACAATCAAAACACAGATAAATATTCTCAAAACTTGTTCATAAAGTTCACTTATGCAAAGTGCAAAATAATTACCTTGTCCCCATAAAGCACCTCTAAACACACAATAAACTGAACTAGTGACAAGTGATGGAATAAGCACAATCAAAATTTCTATACATCTATGATCGGTAAACAGACCGGCAAAAAGATTTTTGAATAAATAAACAACAAGACAGATAACAACAGAAATAACTAGTCCAAAAATTAAAGCAGTTGAAACTAATGCTCCCTCGCTTTTGCCATCTTTCTTAACTCGATAACCAGCACTTAAACGAGAAATAATCAAAGGTATACCGCTAGAAACCATGGTAAGCAAAACCATAAATACAGAAAAAGCCACTTGATACATCCCTAGCCCTTCTGCTCCAATAGTACGAGAAAGATAGATTCTAAAAAAGAACCCTATAATTCTAGTTAATATAGAAAAAAAAGTTATAAGAGCAACGGTTTTAAATAATGACTTCATGGCAACTCCTAAAATAATGTATTAAAGTAAAAAGCAGTTTAATACAATATAATTGAGAAAAAGATTAAGGAGATATCCATGAAATTAATAAATTCAGAACTCTATGTTATAAGGGAAGGCGAAAGTCTCAATTCAATTGCAGAAAAATTTGAAGTAAATCCAACTACAATATTGCTTGTAAATAATATCACTCCTAAAAATATTAGAAAGGGATTTGTTTTGTATATTCCAAGATAAATAAAGAGTAAAAATAAAAAAATAACTTATAATAAACTTATGGACAAAACCCTTTCCAAAAAGAAAAAAATATTACATATTTTGATTGTTTTGCTAGGCTTGGCTTTATTTTTGGGTGGAACTTATGCCATCCTTGTATGGACAGGGTTATGGGAATATGTTAATTCTGCAGAAAAAATTAAAAATTTAATTTTAAATATGGGTTTTTATGGTCGGGCAATGTTTGTTTTACTACAATTTTTACAGGTGACATTTGTTCCTCTTCCTGCATCTATGGTTGTTATTGCAGGCACTTTAGTTTATGGACCTTTGCAGGCTTCTCTACTTTCACTTGCCGGTATTCTTCTAGGCTCTGCTCTAGCCTTTTATCTTGGAAAATCTTTTGGTAAAAAACTGGTTATATATATGGTTGGCAAAGAAACCTGTGATAAATGGGTAAAGTTCTTAGATAACGGAAAATATAGTTATGTGATAATGATGCTTCTACCCTTTTTCCCTGATGATGTTTTATGTTTAGTTGCTGGAATAACAAATATGAGTTGGACTTTTTTTGTTGTAACCCAGTTTTTAACACGCCCAGTTGGAATAATTACAACTGCATACTTTTCAAGTGGCGAAATAATCCCCTATCATGGATGGGGACTTATAGTTTGGGCTGTTATAATTATTGTAGCACTAGCACTTATCATACTGACAACAAAATATAAAACTCAAATAGAAAATTTTATAGGCAAATTATTTAAACGCAAAATAAACAATTAAAAAATATCACCCATACAGGATGATATTTTTATTTTATGCTTCATAGGCATTTGGATAAGTTGTTTTAAACTTATTGCGTACATTTTGTAGATGTGTATCTGTCACCTTTTGTGCTGGAATTAGTTTAACATCGCTTTCTGGGATAGTCATTCCATAGCCAATCTTTTCATGACCTTCAACTACTACACCATCTTGTGGCCAATAATAATCGTGCCTTATTTCTTTTTCCTTTACAAGTTCTCCATTCAAATAATATTGTAAGTATGCCTTTGTTTCATACCCCTCTTTTGGATACTTAACTCGAGTATATTCACCTTTATATAAAACTTGAGATGAATATTCGCCTGCAACATCTTCCACAATTTTATCGCCATTATGTGCAATTATTTCAACCAATTCGCTTCTAATTTTTCTTGTTTCGCCCTCTTTATTTCCAACTCCAAAGATTTGTACATTTGCTGTTTTATCATCGCAGAATGTTTTAATGTAAATAGGTGCGTCGGTTGTATTTTTAAATATTAAATCTGCAAATCCCTCACTAACCATTGCATCGGAAGAAAGTGGGACATACGACACTGGGAGAGAATGATGATGTACTTCCAAAATTTCTATATCGCTAAGTACAAGAGCATTATATAAAGTTGTAGAAGCCTGACAAACTCCCCCTCCACTTCCTTCCACAAATACGCCATTATTTATAATATTGGCTTTTAAATAACCATTCTCTTCGCTTCTTGCACCTGTTGTTTGATTAAAAGATATCTCTTGATTAGGCTCAACAATCATGCCATTAAACTTGGAAAGAGCAAGTTTAACATTGCTTTTTCTTGCCACTGAAGAAGTTGAATAGTCGGTTGTAAATTGAGAACGCATTGAGATATCTAAAACTAAATCTTCTTTTTCACCTTCAGGTAAAACTGGGACAACAGGAATCTCAATTTCCACTTGTTTAGACATTGCAAAGGCTTTATCAAGTCTAGAAATCAACTCTTGCTTATCAACTTCAACCCCATTTTTACTTTCTTGTATAATAAACATAACTTCTTGTTCTGGATTAAATTCTATGTTAGAAAATTCTCCTTGCGAATTTATCTCTCCTGCCAATTCCTCTATCTTATTATCTAATCCAGCCAATAATTTTGTGTAAGAAATATTATAATCGAGTCCCTCTTTTTTGATTTTATTTGCAAGACGAGTTTTTTCAAAAATATTCCCCTCACGACCATAACTCATAACTTCTTGTAATTGTTCACCAATATTAACATTGACTTCAAAATCATTTCCAGAAAATTTCCAAACTCTATCTTCATACTTCAAAGTTAAAGAAACTTCATCCAAGGTATCAAGCATCTTTGCACCAACCACATTTTCTGCCTGTTTTTGATTTAATCCCGAAACATCTATTCCATTTATAGTTGTTCCATCATAAAAAACTGTGTTCTCATTGACAGTATCACCAAAATAAAATTGACAAAATAAAAGTAAACCAACACAAACAAAAGAAACTCCCATAAGCCAAAGTAACCCAATATGCTTTTTGGCTTTTGAAGGTTTTTTATCTTTGTTTTCTTTATTATTTTGCTTTTTTTCTATATTTTTATCTGTTTTAGATGCTTTTTTCTCTTTATTCATAAAAACCTCTAAAATTAGTATGTTAAAAAAAGTTGTTTTTATGTGTAATAAAAAAGAGATAAAATTATCTCTTTATAAATATTTCAATTTGTTCTCTAAAGCCTTTAAAAGATCTTTCTTTTCGTTTTGAATTTTGCCGTCAAACACATCGCTCAAAAGACTGTTGATAATTGCCTTGTATCGCTTAGGCTCTATATTTGGAGCAACTTTTTTTATGTCGTCTCCATTTATCTTTAAATCCTTTGCCTGAATCACTAACTTATGGCTTATGATATATCTATAGAAAAACTCATACTTAGAAGCCAAAAAAGAAGATTTATGGATTAGCAATTTATGAATTGTGGCAAAATTTTCAAAATATTTAAAGAAATAACTTTTATTATCTAGGCCATTTAGAGCATCATAATATCCTGATAAAATATTAATTAGATTTAGCATAACTTTTTTATTAAGTCCAAGATTAGACAAAAAGTGTTGAAGATAATATGAAACAGAAATAGGATTTACAGTATCAACTAAATCAACTAAAAAACCTTGTGTTTTATGTTCTGCTTTTTTTACCATTTTCAATTTTATTTTTGGCACATCTATTCCAAAACAAGTCCAAAGCCCAAATTTATTAAAAATTTTAAAAGATTTCATAAAAGCATTATTTTTACTATGACCAGGATAGCGTTGAGAACTATGCAAAATTCCTTGCATTTCATTCACTACCCTTTCACCATTCAACGCTTTCACATTACTTGCATACTTGATAGCAGTCATTAAAGTTTCTTTTTCAATCTTAAAGCCAAGTTCAGACTGAAATCTAAAAAGACGCAAAATTCGAACGCCATCATTAGCAAGCACAAATTCTGGATTTTCAACCGTCCTCAAGATTTTTTTATTTATATCTTCAATCCCAGTATAAAAGTCTAAAATTTCATCTTTAGCAATATCATAATAAAGAGCATTGATGGTAAAATCACGACGAACAGCATCCTCTCTTGGCTCTTTTATAAACTCAACTGAGATTGGAACATGACTGCCATCATCTGCATAAACTTCCTTTCTAAAACAAGAATATTCATACTTTTGGTCTTTTATGGAAATAATTGCTGTGCCAAGAGTCTTGCTTTTTACTTTAACATCAAAAGGAGTTTGAGATAAAAGCACTTGTAAATTGTCAAGAGTGATATCACTACAAATGTCTATATCGTCAGTAGTAAGCCCCATAATGCTATTACGAACAAATCCACCTACAATATAAAGATTGTTGTGAAGAATTTTTGATAACTTTTTTAATGATTCAGGAATTTTAAACTGCATAAAACCCACCTTTATATATAAAGAATAATTATTTTTGTTGGATATGTCAACTTTTTAGCATACAATAAATTGACTTTTATTGTGAAAATTTATATACTATAATAAAATGAAAGAAATAAAAACAATACCAATCTTAAAAAAGAAGATAAATGGACTAAAAATAAATCAAGCCCATGTTTTTTGCAATAAAATTAAAAAGAAATTAACTTTAAAAGATTTTAACCCTTTCACTAAAAAAGACAAAGTTGAAATTTCTAAACCAGTTGTTAGATTAAATCCAGACTTTCAGCAAGGACTAACTAAAGAACAAATTGATACAAGAATTTTAGCAAATCAAGTTAACAATACTAAAATCAAAACATCAAAATCATATCTTTCTATTTTCTGCAAAAATATTTTCACCTTTTTTAATATGATTTGGCTTGGCATTGCAATTGCTCTTTGTTGTGTTGGAGCATACAAGGATTTATTATTTGTATTTGTTGTTCTCACCAATACTGCAATAGCAATCATACAAGAAATTCGAGCTAAAGTGACTGTTGAAAGATTATCTTTGCAAACCATGCCTCATGTGAGAGTTGTGCGAGATGGACAAGAATGTGATGTAAACTCAGAAAATCTTGTATTAGATGATATCATAATATTGAATAACGGAAATCAAATTCCTGCCGATTGTATTTTGATTGATGGAAAAGTTGAAGTTAATGAAAGTCTACTTACTGGCGAATCAAACTCTATAGCCAAACATTCAGGCGACACCCTGCTTTCTGGATCATATATAGTTTCTGGATGTTGTTATGCAAGAGTAGACAAAGTGGGAAAAGAAAACTATATGTTTCAAGTTGCTGCTAAAGCAAGAGAATTCAAAGCACCTCAAAGCAACCTCTTTAAAGATATAAATCGTCTTATAAAATATATTGGCATTGCACTCATCCCAATAGGAGCATTAACCTTTTGGAAAGAATACAATATGCCTGGCACAGATATAAACGAAGTTATCACAAGTACAAGCGGATCGCTGGTTGCTATGATACCCGCAGGAATGTTTTTATTGATAACAATTTCACTCGCTGTCGGAGTTGTTAAACTTGCCAAGAAAAAGACTTTAGTACGCGACCTTTACTCGATTGAAATGCTGTCTAGAACTAATGTACTTTGTCTTGATAAAACAGGAACAATAACAGATGGCACAATGGATGTTGTAGAATTTAAGACTTTTTCTAAACAAAGAAAAAGTAGCATAAAAAATATTTTATCAAGTGTTTTATTCAATCAAAAATCTATAAATGCAACTTCCAATGCACTTATCAAAGAGTTTGGAAAAAACGATAAAGTAATTGCAAGAAATGTTATTGAATTTTCTTCTGAGCGTAAACATTCTGTTACAGAACTTGAAAAGGGCAAAATATATTTCTTAGGAGCAACCACTTTTATAAAATGTAAACTTACTGCCGAACAAAAATTGTTTATTGAAGAGGCACAAGCAAAAGGACTTAGAGTTGTTGCTTTAACAGAACTTAAAAGCGAATTTAAGGAAAATATAACTGGCGAAAAATCTTCTGTTATCGCAATGATTGTTCTTGAAGAACATATAAGAAAGGACGCTATTGAGACAATAAGATGGTTTAAAGAAAATGGTGTGGCTATAAAAATAATTTCTGGTGACGACCCTGCAACAGTTTCTAAAATAGCCTCTCGCGTTGGCGTTAGAGATAGCGAAAAATTTGTTAGTTTGGAAAACTTTAGTTTAAAAGAAGTTGAACAAATGGCAGATCAATTTACAGTTTTTGGACGAGTAACTCCTGAGCAAAAATACACAATTATAAAAGCCTTAAAAACTAAAGGAAATGTTGTTTCTATGACTGGTGATGGTGTTAACGATTCTCTCGCATTAAAAGAGGCTGATTGCTCTATTGCAATGGCTGACGGAAGCGAAGTTGCTAGAAATATTTCTAAAATAGTATTATTAGATTCAAATTTCTCATCACTACCTGCAGTTGTAAAAGAAGGTCGCCAAGTTGTAAATAATGTTCAAAATTCCTCTTCACTGTATCTTATGAAAACAATCTTTGCAATTTTGTTAAGTTTAACAACACTTATCTTTTCACTCAAATATCCATTCACTCCAAGAATGATGTTCTTACTAGAATTCTTTATTATAGGTATTCCATCATTTATTTTGACATTTGAACCAAATACAAATCAAATCAAAGGGAATTTTATTCCACAAGTTATGAAGCGTGCCTTGCCAAGAGCATTAGTAATGTTTATAAGTATACTACTTATCGTTGTGCTTGCATCGCGTGAACCTGTATCTTTTGAACAAGCAGAAATCGACACACTTTGCGTTATGGTGTTAACTTATACTGGTTTGTTAAACTTGATATCCCTAACAATGCCACCT
>CAMUNJ010000003.1 GCA_947090235.1 uncultured Bacillota bacterium | reverse complement strand
AATTTTGATTTTAAAAGTTGAAGTTCATTTACTTGTTCTATTTGTAAAACTTCGTCATTGTAATATTCAATATCTGCAGAAAAAACAATCAAATCTTCATTTAAGATAGAAAATACTTTTCCATTATAAACAGAAACTGATTGGTTTGATGCCTCTCCCTGATATAAAACTTGGTCTTCTTCTTGGTTTAATTTCATTTTGACTTTTATGTTTAACTGAGAAATCCCCAATTTTACAGAAACATCAGTCAATGCAACATATTGCATAAATTGAGGCTGCGATTCGCTAAATAAACCTACATAACTGCCTGCAGTTTCTGCGTTTACTTTAAATTTATAAGTTTCTTCTATAGAAACCACTTGATTTGCTTTTAACCAGCAAATAAACTCATTGTTCTTGCCAGCATTGGCAGAAATTTCAACTTCACTGCCTTCCGCTAAAGAAGATGTTTTATTTGGCCCTACAACAATACTATGACCAGCACTAGAATAAACCTCTACATTAAAATAATTGACTTCATTACAAGCAGTCAATAAAAGTAAAGGCAGTAAAAAAATTGATAAAATTGCTAACCAATTTCTATTAAAAATCTTTTTCATGATTATATTATGGCTTTTTTTCTATTTTTTGTCAAATTATTTACTTAATTTTTAAATTTTAATCATTCTTTTTAGAGTATTTTTTTTGCTGTTGCATAAAATAGTTTGCGTAAGGAGTTTTTTATGTGGGAATTTTCCTTAAATTTAAGGGCAGAAAATTTTAATCTTGCAAAAAGCCTATATTTAAAAATAAAAGAATACTCTGCCGAAATTGGTGGAGTTGTCACATCTCATGAAGAAAAAGGCTATATTTGCATTTTAATTGGCGTTAAAGATGATTTGAAAAATGACTTTCAAGCATTTTTATCTAAAATTATAACTCAAACTATTTGCAGTTATTATAAAAGTGAATTTTTAACACAAAATTTAATTTTACCTCGTCATGATAAGATAGGTATTTTGGCTTTTCAAAAAGCACTACTCAATTTTGACCGCGAAACAGATTATTATATAATTCAAAAAAATTTATCTTTTGATAACAATCTATATCTAGAATCCTTTTATGATTTTAAACTTTCTGGACTAAAGTCTAAATGGACAGAACTTGTTGGGCTTGCAAACGAAAACAGAGATTATTTAATGTCTAATGATAGTTTTTTAGATTTATTAAAATTTTTGATAGACAATCTAGATATATGTGGTGGCGAAGTTGATATCATTGAAGAACAAGATGGCTACAAGATATATTTTGGCAATGATGATGTATATAGTGAAGATTATAAAAATAAAATATTAAATGAGGAAGGATTAATTTCTTCAATAATAGACCTTTCCCCTCAAAAGATAAATCTTTATCGACATACAGATAGCAATGCGACAAATCTTCTTGAAAAAATATTTGTTGAACGAATAAATGTAACTACAATAGGCAACAGTGCTTTACAAAGATTGAATAAACATTAAAAATAAGATATTTAAATAAACTTAAAAAGATTTTAAATATCTTTTTTCTTTTTCAAATAAAGTATAATTTTTACATTTTTGCGAACACTATTTATACAAGGTTAACTTAGACCTTGAAAACAGGAGGTGAAAACTATGTTTGGTAAAAAAGCCAAAAAGGAAAAGAACTGTACTAGAAAGTCTAAATCTAATGTAGAGGCTTCATCAGAAGCAACTAAGGCTTGCTCAACAAGAAGTTGTAGCAACACAAAGTCTAAGGCATCTAAATAATATTTTCAATAGTTTTCAAAAAAGAGTGAACAATAAATTCACTCTTTTTTAGTTACAGAAAAAAGAGCATGAAAAACACATACTCTTTTTTATTAAAATTAATATTATTATTTTGTTGTCTTTTTGCCAGCAACTTTTGTTGTTTTTGCAGGAGCAGCCTTTGTTGCAGTTTTAGCAGGTGCTTTTGTTGCAGTAGTCTTTTTAGCGGCTGTTGTTTTCTTAGCCTTTCCTCTTGCTTCTTCCAACAAATCATAATATTTATCGAAAACAGCAATAGCAACTTCTTCGTCCTCTTCAACTCTTAAAATAGTGTTGCCATTCTTGTCTTGATCAACAAGGAATACAACTGCTTCGTCATCAGCAATTCCATCAATTTTGTCAATTGGTTTTAAAACAACATACAAAACTTTTGATCCTTTGATTTCGTAAGGTATAATAGCAACTTGCTCAAAAGAGATTTGTCTGCCTTTTTCATCCATTAAAACGATAGGGTCTTTGTTATCCTTATCAAGAAGAACATCCAACAAATCAACCGGTTTTTGTTCTTCAACCTTTTTTGAAACTTTCTTTTCACTCATACCTAAATTTCCCCTTTTATTTTCTAGAATTCATGTAAGTTTGCAATATTATTTGAGCAGATATTTTATCTATAATTTTTTTGCGATCTTCCCACTTTACTCTCGCTTCTCGAAGATAATCTTCGGCTTCAGAGGAAGTTAAACGCTCATCAATAAAATGAACCTTTGCTCCAGAGATTTGTTCGAGTTTTTGACCAATAGTCTTGTGAATAATAGCCCGCTCACCTTCGCTTCCGTCCATATTCAATGGAAGACCAAAAGCGATATCAGAAACATTATAATCTTTCACAAGTTTAGCAATGTGGTTGATTGCATCATCTTCGCCTTTGCTTTGATAAACTTCAAAAGCCGAAGATATAATGCAAAGAGCATCGGAAAGTGCTATTCCAACACGCTTGTCACCATAATCAATCCCCATCAATCTCTTATATTGCATTCTTTCACCATCTTGAGTATAACCTATTTTAACATGTCTAGTCAAACGAATTTAACAAATTATTCTATAAAAGGCAAGATTTCTTGAAGATTTTGTATATCTTCAATATAATAATCCCAATAATTTTTATCATAAGGATTTGTTTTATCAGGATTGACACATAAAGTCTTTACACCTGCCCCGTGTGCGGACTCATCGTTGTCAGCATTGCCCATAAAGAAAATTTTGTTTCCACTTATGTTATATTGATTTTTTAAAAATGTTAAATATTCATATTTATTTTCTATATTATGAGATAATTGTATAACCTTTTTAACAACACCATTTTCATCAAATTCAAAATCTTGTGCTTCTATATTTTCAATATAAGCCAAACAATTTTGCAAACAATCCTCCACAATACTTTTTATTCCACCCGACAAAATATAAACTTTTATTCCTTGTGATTTTAAAAATGCAAATGTTTCTTTAACGCCATCTCTTAATTGAATTTTTTTAGAAATATCTTTAAGCATCACTTTATCTACACCGCTTTTGCGATATTCCTCGGTTACAAGATCAGCCCATTCAAAGTAGTCAATCCTCTTATTCAAAAAGTCCATATAAAGTTTATCGTCCACTTCTGGCTTATTAATCCTCTCCCAAATATAACGCCAACAATTTCCACCTTTTGCAGATTTAGTTAATGTGCCATCAAAATCAAATATAGCAAGTTTTGTTTTCATTAGCCTCTCCTTTTAAACACTCGGGCGACATTTGGTCGCTATTTACACTCAAATAAATCTTTGCCTTCACCCACACTAACAATAAGTGGAACAGAAAGTGAGACCACGCCTTCCATTTCTTCTTTTAAAATCTTTTTGCAAACTTCTTCTTCACCTGGATATACATCAACAATAAGTTCGTCATGTATTTGCAATATAAGTTGGCTTTTTAGTTTCTCTCTTTGCATTGTTTTATGCACATTTATCATAGCAATTTTAATAATGTCAGAAGCTGTGCCTTGAAGTGGCATATTCATTGCCACGCGTTCACCAAAAGTTCTTAGTTGATATTTTGAAGAAGAAATTTCTGGAATCTTTCTAATTCTCCCAAACATAGTTTCAACTTGCCCATGCTTTTTAGCATACTCAACATTTTCATCCATAAATTGTTTAACTTTTGGATAACGCGAAAAATATGAATCTATATAGGCTTTTGCTTTTGAGCGAGAACTTTTGATATTTTGACTCAAGCCATAGTCACTAATGCCATAGATTATTCCAAAATTCACAGCCTTGGCTTCGCGTCGCATTGAAGGAGTCACTTTATCTAAAGCCACTTCAAATATTTGTGATGCTGTTAAAGCATGAATATCTCTTCCTTCTTTATATGCTTTTATTAACTCTTCTTCACCAGACATATGAGCAAGAAGTCGAAGCTCTATTTGATTATAATCGGCAGAAATTAAAGAGCCACCTTTAAACTTTGAAATAAATATTTTACGAAGTTCACGCCCCTCTTCGTCACGCGTTGGAATAGTTTGTAGATTTGGCTCACTGCTAGACAATCTACCTGTACTAGTCAAAGTTTGATTAAAGGTTGTGTGAATTATATCTCCAGTAGTAGAACAAATATGCTTATAAACATCTATATAAGAATTTATAATCTTAGAAATCTTTCGATATTTTAATATATTGTCCACAATAGGAATGTATCGCAAGTCATTTAAAACATCAACACTAGTTGAGCCTTTTTTATTGTTGTATGATTTTATGCCTAGTTTATCAAACAAAATATGTGCTACTTGTTTAGGTGAATTTATATTAAATTCTTCACCCGCATCAGCAAAGATATCTTTTGAAACTTTTGAAATTTTTTCATTAAAGTAATCAGCAAGTTCGTCGAGTTTATCCTCATTAATTTTAAAACCAAACTCTTCCATATCCTTCAAAATTTCAACAAGTGGCATTTCTATTTTATCATAAACTTTTCTTGTATCTTGCTCTTCCATTAAGTTTGTAAGATTTCGCTCTTCCAATTTATATTCGCATACAGATAAATTTTTTTGAGCAGATTTATTCCCTGCAGAAGTGATATATCTTGCAATTTCTAGGTCAAAAATATTTTCAAGTTTTATATTCAATTTACCTAATGAATGTAAATCATCTTTTTGATGTTCGGTTAATTTTAATATATTTTTATCTTCAAAAATACTTTTAAAAGCCTGTAAAACTTCTTCAAATGTTAAACTGCTTCCAAACATATCATAGTTTTGATTTAAATAAAACTCTCTTTTATCGTTATAAGCAAAGGTCATTTGCTTTAAGTCGAAAGCAAAATACTCTTTAGTACAAGATAAAATTTCTTCAAGTTCTTTTTTAGAAGATATGTCAACTCGTTCTGCTTTAACTTTTTCTTGAGGCTTTACATTTGAATCAAAATTATTACGATTTTTCAAAAGCGAAGAAAAATCCATCTCGCTAAAAAAGTTCTGTACATCTTCACCAAAAGGAAAGATAAGTTTGCAAGCATCGAAGCCAAATTCAAAATCACAATCGGTTTTTATTGTGGCAAGAAGTTTACTCATTTTGGCATCCTTTTCGCCATCAATTAATTTTTCTTTAAGTTTACCAGAAATTTCTTCTATGTTTTTATAAACACCTTCAAGTGTTTGATATTTTTCTAGTAAAGATAAAGCAGTTTTTTCTCCTACACCTTTAACACCAGGGATATTATCACTTGAATCCCCCATCAAACTTTTAAGTTCTATTATTTGATAAGGTGCTAGACCATTTTCAGCCTTCAAACTTTCTTTAGTCATCAAAGCAACTTCTGTCACACCTTTTTTTGTCAAACAAACTGTAGTTCGATTATCAATAAGTTGCAACAAATCTCTGTCTCCAGACAAAATCAACCTTTCGCAAGATGTTTTATTGCAAATACTACCTATAATGTCATCGGCTTCTATATTTTCAAACTCAAAAGTTTTTATCTGCATATTAGAAAGCATTTCTTTTATTAATGGAAATTGAGAAACAAGTTCTGGAGGTGTAGGCTTGCGTTGCCCTTTATAATCTGCATAAATTTGATTACGAAAAGTTTTTCTTGCATGATCAAAAGCAACTGCAATATGAGTTGGATTAAAATCATGAATAACCTTTATCAAAATATTAGCAAAACCAAAAACCGCACCCGATGCTTGTCCCTTATGATTAGACAAATAAGGCAATGCGTAAAATGCCCTATTTGCAATACTATTTCCATCAATAATTAAAAGTTTTTCCAAAAGTTATCTCCTTTTTTAGCCTATATGAATAAACTGAGGTACAACAGCCGTCACGATAAAAGCAATTGCAACAATAATAAGAATTGTAAAGAATACTGCTTTTAAAGGACTACCAAAGAAATTGACAAAAGCAAATACAAAAACAAGTACAATACCTCCATAAAGTTGAACATACTTGAGAATATTTCCTATCAAAGTGCCAGCATTAACTGCATCGGGATAAATGTTTAAATAACACATTAATCCTACATAAACAATTGTTAACAATGATAGGATAAAATATAAAATTGTTTTCATAATCGTACCTCATTAATAAATTTATTCTTCATTAGAAGATTTTTCATTTTGAGCAATAAAAACATTATTTTCATTATCTTTTTTCTTAAAATGTAATCCTCGATGCTCTTTTTTCACTTTTACAGGCTTTAGTTTTTTTATTTTCTCTTCCTTAACTTTCTTAACTTTTACCTTACTCTTTGATTTTTTAGTTTTTGTCTTTTTAGCAGTTTTCTTCTTTGCTTTTTTAATCTTAGTTGGAATAGTTCCATCATCTGGCATGATATCTTTCAAACAATCTAAATTTGCCATAATATCTCTCATCATTCTCAAAGATTTTGCCATATAATAACCATCAGCGATACGCTCATCAAGACTTATTCCAAGTTCAAGCATTTTAGCAATTTTTAATTCTTTATTATTTTCAACAACTGGCATCATTCTTTCTTTTCCCATTGAGATAAAAATTGAGGTTGTTCCAAAATTATATAAATGGTGATAAATATAGCCAAGTCTTATACTTTTTAAGTTAGTAAAAAAGCAACTTGTATGGAAAGGACTAGCCTTTAATACACTATTAGGAATCATTCCATGTTTATCAAGCCATCTTATCAAAGCAAGAGCCCAACGAATAACCCAAGCAGGTGTCCAAGTTAAATGTTTGATAAATCCAGATGTTTTGCCCTCTTCTTGTCCTGACACGGTTTTTGAGATAAGGTCATCGATTATTTGCTTTACTTGATCTAAGTTTTCTCTTCCTGTAAAGTAAAATTTTAATGTTTCATTTGCCCCTTCATCTTCAAGTTTCTTTTTTATATCAATAGAAACTTGAATACCATTTCTTTGGTATGTTGTTCCACGCATAATAAAACGATTAAGTTTTGGTCTAAGATATAAAAGTCTTACCAAAGTTGCAATCATGATATGCATATATGAGTATGTGTTGCCATTGCGTCTTTCTCTTGCAATAAATTCATCAATAGGAGCACAAGGAGTTGTCACAGTTAGCAAATTTACAGCATCAATACGCATAGGCATAAAGAAAGGCTCTGCCTTTTCAATTATCCCCATTCCTTTAACTCTTTTTCCATCAGGTCGTAATCCAAACATAGTTATTCTCCCCTAAACTTTTTTCTTATCAAATTTTTCTCTCTACCATTGCCACTTGGTGAATAATAAATTCTATCTTTCAAACTATCTGGCAGATATTGCTGTTTTACATAACCACCATATTCATGCGGATATTTATATTTTCCGTGTCCATCTTTATTTGTAGATGGATGATTCTTCAAATGATTTGGCACTTTATTATCTGTAACATTCTCGACATCTGCTTGAGCCAAATGCATTGCATTTATAACAGAATTAGATTTTTCTGCCTCACAAACATAAATTATTGCGTGAGATAATGGAATTAATCCTTCAGGTTGCCCCATTTTTTCAAGAGCATACATTGCAGAAGCTGAAAGCAATAATGCATTAGAATCTGCCATTCCCACATCTTCGCTTGAATGTGCAACAAGTCTGCGAGCAAGTATCATTGGATCAATGCCGGCTTTAATCAATCTATGAGCGTAATATAAAGCCGCTTCAGCATCACTTCCACGAAGGCTTTTACAATAAGCCGAAAGCATATCATAATACATGTTTTCATCCAAAGAAAGAGCCTTTTTATCTATCGATTGTTCTGCGACCTCCAAAGTGATATGTATTTTTTTATCCTTTGAAAGAGGTGTTGTATTCACAGCAAGTTCAAGACCATTCAAACTACTTCTTGCATCACCGCCTGAAGCATAAGCAAAATATTCAAGGGCTTTCTCCTCATACTCAATAGGAAGATTCCCAAAACCTCTTTCGCTGTCTGTTATTGCTTGCTTTAATTTTTTCACAATATCTTTTACCGACAAAGATTTAAATTCAAAAACACGACATCGCGATACTATAGCCCTTGTCATAGCAGTATATGGGTTTTCTGTAGTAGATCCAATAAAAAATATTGAGCCATCTTCAATTGCTTCCAAAACACAATCACTTTGAGCCTTATTCCAACGATGACATTCATCTAAAAGTAAAAATGTGTCAGTTCCAAACATAGCCTTATCAGCTCTTGCTCTTTCAATAATCGCCTTTGCATCACCTACTCCGCTTGTGACAGCATTAAGTTTTACATATCTTGCTTTCAAGGTTTTAGCAATTATATTTGCAAGAGTTGTCTTACCTGTCCCTGGCGGCCCATAAAAAATGCAACTACCAAGAGTTCCAAATTTGATAGCCCTATAAAGTAAACAATTTTTTCCAACTATATGCTCCTGCCCAATAAAATCTTCCAAAGAATTAGGACGCATCCTTTCGGCAAGCGGAACACGAGGCTCAAGGTTTTCCATTTCGGCTTTAGTATAACATGTTATTTTCCAAAACACAAATATATTTCATTAGTTTTATTAAAAAAATCTTTGCTAACTTGTGTAAAGTTAAAAAATCGAGTTTTTTCCGCCATAATATATCTTTGTTCTCCTTGAACAATAAACACCCTTTTGTAACTATTATTTTGAAAAATTTTAAGTGCTTTTATCTCCATTTTTTCATTGACCATGTAGCCATTATTTGTTGATTTAACAATTTTATTTTTTATCTTTAAATATTCCTCTTCTGCAACTTGATCTATGCTAAAACGCTCCCATGCTGTCCATATTTTTTGAGGTAAAATGTTGTTAAATTTATCGTCAAAAACTTTATCTCTGCTAGACACTTTGACATCAAATTTTTGAAAGGCTTTTAGTTGTGAAAGTGTGAAAAAATCTTCCACCTCTTTAGGTGAATTTAATAGATAAGCATTATTGCCAAAATTAAAATATATTCGCTTTTGTTCGTGTGCCTTTAACTGAAATTCAAGACGCAAGTTTATACACGCTCTTGTACTGCTCTCTAGCCCATCAATACAGGAGAATAGCAATTTCCCACCTTTGCAATTATGGTTAAAATAACAAACTTCTTTACTTGTCAAATTTGTTATTTTAATTCCTGTTTTACATTTAGAAAAATGATAGTAGCCATTAGGCAATGGTACATTAATCTCAAACAGGCACGCCTGTGACTGTTTGAGAGGATTATTAAAGGTCAAATAAAAATTTTTTCCATTCAAAATAAACTCTTTTCCTTCAAAAATAACACCATTAGAAATCAACTTTTTATATAAATAAAATTGTTTAAAAGAAAGATTTACAAACTCATCATTAACTTTCAAATACTCCTCATTTATGCTGCTAGAAAATGAAGAATGAGAAAGATAATTTATATTCAGTTTATTGATAGAAGAAAGAAGATTATAACTACAAACTTCTTCATCCAAAAAGTATAGATTTTTAAGGTTTTTTGACCACGATTTTTTAACACTTTCTTCATGTGTTAAAATTAAATTAAAAGAAACCTCTCTTTGCGCCTGTTTTAGGGCTTTGTAGAGATTTTTATTAAGAGGTTTTGTAAATTTAAAAATTGGCAGGTTTTTATTAATTCCAACAACCTCTAAAAGGTCAAAATCTACCTCATCATCATAGACAATAGGTGCATGAAAAAGCACTCTATTTTTGATTAAACTTGCAAGCTTTTCAATATATTCTTTTCTTCTCATGCAAAGGTTATTGACATACTATAAAAATTTTATTCAACAAAAAAAGATGCTACAAAAGCATCTTTTTAACATTCTCTTCCGTAGTTTTCAACTGGCAATTTAAACCTTGAAATACCTTTTCTACAAACATAGCATTGTTTCTTTTCATCATAAATCGCGTCACCATGACAATTAAAAAGTGCACAAATTCCAGCCTCGTGTGGGCATCTTACTTTCTCAGGTATATGATAAGCCTGCTGAGTTTTGGTTACCCCCTTATCCACTACTCTTCCTAATTTAGCATCAATTGTAATCATTTTTCAACCTCCAGTTAGTCTTATTTTAACATAGAAATTATTTGCTGTCAATATATAAAAAACTAAAAAAAAGTGGCAATGCCACTTTAGAGTTTTCAAAGCCTTTTGGCTTGAGTTAAGCTGTAAGCCGGGTTCTGTATTAGACAGTCATCTATCTACGATTATAGTTGCCTATAACCTCTAGCAGCGTTTGGAGCAGGAGAGAACAAGCCTATTGCCCCGACAGCCTTGCTTCGAGTGGGGTTTACAGAGCGTTAGATATTCCTACCCAACCGGTGGTCTCTTACACCACCTTTCCACCATCACCTAAAGTAAATTAGGCAGTTTATTTCTGTTGCACTATCCTTAGAGTCGCCTCCACTGGCCGTTAACCAGCACCCAGTTCTCTTGAAGCCCGGACTTTCCTCGCCAAAGCGGCGCGACTGTCTGCTTAACTAAATAAAGGATATCACAAAAGCAATTTTTTGTCAAGTGAAAAAAAAGTTAATAAAAAGCATTTCGCAACTTTAACAAAAAGTAAGAAATGCTTTTTTAGTTTTTTAAAGAAAAGTAAATTATCCAACATTAAACAATGATCTTAATTTGCCAGTCTTTTTATCGCTATAAAAACCTTGCATTGTTCCATCTTGAGAAATTTTGATTGAAATTCCATACTTTGCAAGCGTCATAGCAGCTGCAAGACGACCACCACCTTCACTACCTGCCTCAATCTTCAAAATTGCTCCTGTTGCAATGATAGTTCCATCACTATCAACGATAGTCGCACCATCCATTCCAACAATTTCTTGACGAAGCCTTCTGTTAAGTTCTTGGAAAGGTTTGTCGGCAATAATTTTTCGAAGGGCCATAGCCTTGTGACATTTTTGTTCAACCAAAAATTTATCATATGGTTGACTATATAATGCTTCTACTGTAGAAAGTGTTTGTAAATTATATAACTTTCCAGCCTGTTCAATTTCCAAATGTTTTTTTATTTCATAATATTTTTCGCTTAAAATATCATGTTCGTTAATATGCATTAAAGCCTGTTCAACCATGCCTTTATCTAGATAAACAAGACATCCACCATTGTATGCAAAAGAACTATCTAAAGCAGTCAAATAAATAGACTTTCGAATCTCCTTTAAAGAATAGTTTTCTTTACGCCCTGATAAAAGTTGAATAACCTCTTCATGAGAATAAACCTGCCAAACACCTCTACGCTTTGCGTAGAGAAGTTGACGATTTTTGAACATCAAAAGATCACCTGAGTTTGTTAATATTATACCAATTCTTCTGTCATTGCAATATCTTGC
This sequence comes from uncultured Bacillota bacterium, assembly GCA_947090235.1. Lineage (GTDB taxonomy): Bacteria > Bacillota > Clostridia > Christensenellales > UBA1242 > Caccovivens. Next base: position 19,578 of record CAMUNJ010000003.1, on the reverse strand, counting down.
AATAAGTTCATAATCACAAGGAGATATTGTAGGAGCCATACGAATTTTGGCTAATTGAACATAGCCAAGCAAATTGCCATGACGACCAAATTCGATATAAGAATGTTTACCATCAGATAAAAGTGCAAAAAAGTCTTGTCCTAAAATCTCACTAAAATGAATTTTGTTCATTTCAGAATTGATATCAGCGTTTTGATTTATGATAATACCAAGGGCAACCTTTTTCCCTTCATAAGTTCTACTAGCCCATTTGCCCATTTCTCCAATCAAGCCCAAAAGAGTGTTCATAGTGTCTTCTTCTTCAGCCAAAGTTGAACAGATTGCCTTTTCAATAGCATGACCTTGCAAGATTGAAAGATAATTTTCATCATACAAAGATAAAGCGGTAATAGAAGCAAGTTCATTAATAATCGACTTTAAAAGATTTAATTCAATAGATTTGAAAGGTTGACTTCTGTTTAAAACCAATCTATATTCTTCTGTCTTATTAGGTTTCAAAAGGACAGAATTTTTGTCACCATAAGCAACTTCGCTATCTCTTGAAGTAGAAACTTCAACGCCACTAATAAAAGAGCCCGTAAACAGCGGGAGGATTAATTTTTCAACAATCTTGCGAAATTCTTCCTTTTCCATTGTAAATAAACTCCTTAAAAATATTAACTTTCAAAATACTCTCTAAAATCGATTATAAAATAAATATAAAAAAAAGCCAAATGATTTTTGACATTTTTTTTATTTTTTTTAAAATTAGTTTTAAAATAATAATCTTTAATATGAAATTTAAATATAAATTTTGATTAACAATTTGTTTCTGCTTTGCAAAGTTCGTGTTGCAATTTTTTTATTCCACGCTGTTCTAATCTGCTTACATAAGATTGACTCATTTCTAAATCTTGTGAAACTTGTAATTGAGATTGAACATCTTGAGTTGTAAAATATCTTGCATTTAAAACTGAAGCCTGATTGCTATTAATTTTTGTTGCAATAACCTTTTTTATTGTCTTTATTGAAATAATATCGTCGATAGTTTCATTTATATCTTCTGGATCTGCAATATTATTTAAATATGAACAAACATCCTTCTCTCCATTATTTATCATATAATCTAAGGATAATGTACCTTTGTGTTTTTTGTTTCTACGAATTTCCATCATAAGTTCGTTTTGAATACATTTAAATGAATAAGTAGAAAATTTTACACCTTTACTTGAATCATAACTATCAACTGCTTTTATTAGTCCAATTATTCCAATTTCCATATAATCTTCTATATCCTGAGGTTTTAGTCCTCCTATTTTTCTTCTCAAAATATACCCTACATATGGAATATTTAGTGATATAATTTTATCTCTGGCCTCACTATCTCCATTCTTAACTTTTTCTAATAAAACATCATTTATTTCATTAATATTCATAATTTTCTCCTATAATTAAATCTTGCAAGAATATCTTTCGTGCGTTTTTAATTATATTTTAGAAAATGATTTAAACAAAGATATAATTTGATATATTTTGTCTAAAAAACGCAAATTTTGTCAAAATATATTTTCAATGTAAAAAATAAGTCTAATAACCTTCATTCTCGTCTTTAGGCATAACTTCACGAATAATTTTTAATGCCTTATTTTCTATCCTAGAAACATAAGAACGAGAGATTCCTATCTCAGAAGCAACTTCATATTGTGTTTTGCAATCCCCTCCATCAAGTCCATATCTTGCATGAATAACCTGTCTTTCCATAGGTTTAAGTTTTTTATCCACCTGTTTACGAATTGTATCTACAGCACATTTTTTCTCAACTTGGTCAAAAATATCGCTCATGTCCGCTTGAAGAGTATGCTCTAAATCTAATTCATTGTCATCCTCACTAGTGCCTGGACATGGAGAATTTAACGAAATAACATTTTTATGACGCTTGTTTGCTCTAATCAGCATAAGTATTTCATTTTCTATACAGCGTGAAGCATAAGTAGAAAATTTTGTACCTTTTTCAACATCGAAACTATCTACTGCTTTGATTAAGCCAATAGTGCCAACAGAAATCAAATCGTCAGCCTCAAGAGAATGAGGATATTTTTTTACTATATGTGCTACAAGTCGAAGATTATGAGTAATTATCAAGTCTCTAGCCTTTTTATCACCCGTTTTAACCTTTTTTAATGCTTCTGTTTCCTCAGTTTTAGTTAAAGGTTGAGGAAAACCTTGTGCAGTATCAACAAAGGAAGAAAAACAATATACCTTTCCTGCAAATTTTCCTATATTTTCATATATCATTATGCACCTCTCTAAACAAAATAAGGCGGTGTTATTTACGCCTAACTTTGTCATCATAATTTTATATATGAAAAATAAACTTTGTCCTTGCTTGACCAACAAAAAACAGGACAATCACATCTTGTCCTAATATAATTTTACCTTCTTTTCTTATTAGAAAAGAAGCAAAAGAAAACTAAACGCTTTTCATTTTTCTTAAATAGAAAAACAAAAAGCGTTATCTTTAGTTCTGTTAATAAATTTATATATATAAATATCTGCGACATGAAAACAAATTTTTTATATGTCGCAACATATTTTTTTAACAAACTTTTATTTATAAGAAAAGTTAAAAAGAAAAAAACAACTTAAAATAAGTTGTTTATAAATTCTTTGCTATCAAAAACCTCTATATCACTTACACCTTCGCCAGTGCCTATAAAAACAACTGGAAGATGATAGTCCTTTTCAATTGCAATAACAACGCCACCCTTTGCAGTGCCATCAAGTTTTGTTAAGACTATTCCATCAATGTGTGCAAATTCGTTAAAAGCAGAAATTTGAGTTAAAGCATTTTGCCCTGTTGTTGCATCAAGCACGATAAAATTATATTTATTTGCCTCTGGATATTCGCGAGTAATAATCTTATCTATCTTTTTTAGTTCTTCCATCAAGTTTGTTTTTGTGTGAAGTCTGCCTGCAGTATCAACTAAGAGTACATCTGTCTTTTTAGCCTTAGCACTTGTTATTCCATCAAAAACAACAGCCGCAGCATCTGCACCTTCGTCATGTTTGATAATTCTGGCTTTTGTGCGATTTGCCCATTCATTTAGTTGTGCTGATGCAGCCGCACGAAAGGTATCTCCAGCAACTAATGTCACTTCTTTTTTCTGGCTTTTAAAATAAGAAGCAAGTTTGCCAATAGTTGTCGTTTTGCCAACTCCATTCACTCCAATAATGGTGATTATCGCTGGATATTCTATATTTATTTTTGGCAAACTATCAAACTCGTCGGTCAAAATATTTTTAAGAGCATTTTTAACATCCTCGCCACTACGCAATTTTTCTTTTCTTGCTCTAACACGAAGTTCATCTACAATATCCATACTTGTTCTAACGCCTATGTCACAAGAAATCAAAATATCTGTTAGTTCGTCATAAAAATCGTCATCAAGTTCTCCATGAGAAAGCAATGCATCGAATTTGCGTGCAATGTTTTCTCTTGTTTTAGCAAGAGCCTGTCCTATCTTCTTAAAAATTCCCATAAACAAATCCTTTTTTATTTTCTTTTCTTCTAAAGAAAAGAAACAAAAGAAAACTAAACACTTTTTATTTTTCTTGAAAGAAAAATAAAAATGTTGGCTTTTATTTCTCTTTAAAAAATAAAATATTTATAAAGTACAAAAAGAAAATCTTAATTGCGATGCGAAGATAAATTTTATCAAGCATCGCAATTTATATTTCTTTTGGTGCTTTTCTTTAAAAGAAAAGCACACTAACAATCAAACTAATTTTCTTGAGCATGTCGAATAGCATCAGAAAGTTTAACAGAAACGATTTTAGAAACACCCTTTTCTTCCATTGTTACACCAAATAAAGATTCAGCATATTCCATGGTTGGCTTTTTGTGGGTGATAAGAATAAATTGAGTTTCATTGCAAAGTTTCTTAAGATACTTATCAACTATTTCAACATTGCTGTCGTCAAGAGCGGCCTCCACTTCGTCGAACAAACAGAAAGGAAGAGGCTTAATACGAAGAATAGCAAATATAACGGCCATAGCAGTCAAAGATTTTTCTCCACCAGATAAAAGCGTCATATTTTGTATCTTCTTTCCAGGAGGTTGAGCAAAAATCTCAACACCGCTATCAAGAGGATTTTCTTCATCACTAAGTGCAAGTTTAGCAGTACCACCACCAAACAACTCTCTAAATGTAAGTTTAAAACTTTCATTGATTCTGTCAAGTTCGTTATTAAACTTTTCAACCATAATTCCAGAAAGATCTCTTATAATCTTATTCAAATCATCTTCCGCCTTTTTAAGGTCGTCGCATTGAGTAGACATATCTTCATAACGCTCTAAAAGAGCCTTGCAGTCTTCAATGGCATTAACATTGACATAACCAAGAGCATTGATTGCTTTCTTTAAACGATTAATTTCTGGCATACCTTCATTTATGTTGAAGTCTGGTCTACGAAGTTCTAAGCAACCATCGTAAGTAAGAGAATATTCTTCATAAATACGCTCTTGCATTTGTTCAAGTTCAGTGTCAACTTTTTGAAGATTCATTTCTTCTCTAAATTTTCTGTCATTCAAACGAGAAATTTCTTCCATTAAACTTGCCTTTCTGCCATCAAGTTCTTTTATTTTTAAAGAAATTTGAGCCTTTTCTTCTTCTATCTTGCCACGCCTGTCAATCATGCTTTGAAGTTCGTCTTTCTTTGCAGAAGATGGAGCAGAAGCAAGTTGAACTTTTATCATCTCTTCAGCAGAATCAATAAACTCTTGATTTTTTTCAAGTTTAGACTTAGTGTCTTCGATAATCATGTTTTGTCTGCCAATCTCGTCTTCAAGTCTTGCAATTTCATCATTAGTTGCATTAATCTTTGCCTTTATTGAGGCAATTTCAACCTTAACTGATAAAATATTATCGTTTATTTTATCTCTTTCTTGTCTTAAACTTTCAAATCTAGCCTTTTGTTCTCTTGCAAGTTCGTCTGCATCTTCGCGATTTCCACTTAATGCAGATTCCAATTTTTCGCTTCTTGCAAGTTCGTCTGCAATCAAGGCAAGTTTGTTCTTAACGGTTTCTGCTTCCATTGATGAAGCCTTCAAATTATCACAAACTTCTAAAAGTTTGCTGTTCAAACCATCTCTCTTTTCCTTGTCTTTAGCAAGTTCAACTGTAAATGCATTTTGCTCATTGATGGTCTCAGTTAAGGCTCTCTTGTCTCCTGCAAAAGAATTATTGAGAGAATTTATTTCATCCGAAATTTGATTTAATCTTGTATTTAATTTTTCAATTTCTATAGTCAAAGTTTGTATTTCACGCTCACGCCCCATAAGATTGGCAGATTCAGCTTTTTTGCTTCCTCCTGTAAGTGAACCTTGTGGATTTACAACATCACCCTCAAGTGTAACAATTCTAAAAGAATAAGAAAATTGTTTAGCAAGATTAACTGCAGTTGCAAGATCTTCAACAATAACTGTTCCACCCAAAAGGTTAGAAACAACATTGTCTATTTTTTTATCGTAGTCAACCAAGTTGCTTGCAACTCCATAAACACCATTCTTTCCTGTAAACATACTTGAATCTAAATCTCTTCTCTTCATAGAAGAAATAGGAAGAAAAGTTGCTCGTCCAAATTGATTGCTTTTTAAGAAAGAAATAAGTTCTTTTGCACCTTCTTCATCAAATGTCACAATATTTTGTACTGCACCACCAAGTGCAACCTCTATTGCGGTTTCAAACTTTTGAGGAACTTGAATCAAAGAAGCAACAACGCCTACAATTTTTGATTTTAAAACAGAATTTTTCTCGCTTTCTTTTAAAAGTTTTTTGATAGCATGGGAATAACCTTCATATTCAGCCTGAAGTTCTGCTAAAAGTTTTTTTCTGTTTTCGTAAACTTTTATTTGAGTTATAGTATTAGATTTCTCATTTTCAAGACTTCTAAGTTTACTTTCTGCCAAATAATTTTTACTTGATAAACTTTCACAACGCTCTTTTATTCCTGTAAGGAAAATTTCGCCATCTTCAACCTTTTGCTCGCTTTCTTTATATAAAATTTCAAGTTCAGCCTTCTTTTCGCTAAATAATGTGATATCTTTTTCAAGGTTAATCAAAGAATTGCCCAAAAGTTCTTTTTCAGCTAGAAGTCTTGAAACACTGCTTTTAATATCCGACAAAGACCCTAAAGTTTCAATAATCTTTTGTTGACTTAATCCTGCCTGATTTTCATTTATAGAAACTTCATTTGCAAGACGCGAATATTCTTGGCTAAGTTCATCAAAAGATTTTTCAAGTGCTTGCAAATCCTCAAGTAAATCACTTTTTTCTTTGTCCTTATTTTGCTTTCTTTCGTTCGCATATTCAAGAGCAGTTTGAGAATTAGATAAATCTAAATGTAATCTATCATTTTCTTTATGAGTAAAATTGATTCTTTCTCTAGCAAGTCTTGTTTCCCCCTCTTGCTTTTCAAGACCAACAGTAAGTTCAAGAATCTTTTGATTGAGATCAGATAAACTTCTATCAAAATTATTGAGAGAATTCATGGCTACTTCATAACCAGAAGTTGCATCTTCAAGTTCATTGTTACGCAAATTTAATTGCTCTTCAAGACCTTTGAGTTTGATATTGATTTGTTCTTTAGCGACATTAGCATTTTCATATTGATATATGTATGCATTAACTTCCAAATCTTTAAGTTGACCTTTATATTCTAGATATTTTTTTGCATTTTCGGCTTGCTTCTTGAGTGGACCCATTTGACGCTCAAGTTCAAGAAGAATATCATTTAGTCTTGTTAAGTTGTCATGCGTTCTTGCAAGTTTACGCTCTGCCTCGGCCTTATCTGCCTTGTATTTGCTTATTCCTGCAGCGTCTTCAAACATTGCACGCCTAGTTTCAGGCTTAGCATCTACCATTTCGGTAACTTTGCCTTGCCCTACAACAGAATAACCATTCTTACCAAGACCACTGTTAAACAAAAGATTGGTGATGTCCATCAAACGACATGTGTTTCTATTGATCAAATATTCGCTTTCGCCAGAACGATAAAGTTTTCTTGTGATTGCAAGTTCGTCATAATCAAAATTGAAGAATCTTGTAGAATTATCAAAAGTGAGTGTCACTTCGCAGTAAGAAAGACTTTTTCTCTTTTCAGTTCCCGCAAAAATAACATCTTGCATGTTGTCACCACGAAGACTCTTTGCACTTTGCTCACCAAGAACCCAACGAATAGCATCGGAAACATTACTCTTTCCGCACCCGTTTGGTCCAACAATAGCAGTAAAATTGTTGTCAAATTCAATTACTGTTCTGTCTGCGAAGGATTTAAATCCCACCATTTCAATTTTTTTAAATATCATATTTTTTTCTCTCTTATAAAATTTTTAAAAATAATCGTGCAACATTTATTTGCTAATAACTCTTAAACAACTTTGTTATAGCAATATGTGCGGCGTTTTGTTCGGCCTCAAGTTTAGATTGTCCAATGCCAGTTGAAATCTCATCCTCGTCCATAAAGAATTTGGAGGTGAAATTTTCGCTATTTTCATCTTTCTCTGTCACATACTGCATTTTACACTTGAAACTTGATTGAATAAGTTCTTGTAATTTAGACTTATAATTGTCATCTACAACAGATTTGTAGGTTTTTAGTTCAAGATTTTTAACTATAAATTCCTTTGCCCTTTCTAGTCCACTATCTAAATATATGCCAGCAATAATCGCCTCGACCACATCGCCCTTGATTGCCTTTGAAATTGCACCCTGATAACTTTTGCCTAATACAACATCTTTTTCAAGTTGCAACTTGTCAAACACTTTGCAAAGATTTACTTCACTCACAAAATGTGATCGTAAAACCGTTAACTTTCCTTCGTCCATATCGCTCTGCTTGAAAAGATATTCTCCAACAACAAAATCTAAAATTCCATCACCCAAAAATACAAGTCTCTCATAATTATCTGCCGATTTTGATGAATGAGTTAAAGCACGGTTTAAAAGTTCTTTATTTTTAAAATTATAACCTAACTTCACGCCTCTCCACCAGCCTTTATTTTTTCTTCTTCAATGGCTTTAAGTTTTGCCGAAACTTGATTTATTGCTTCCTCAATCTTTTGATTTAACTTTTCGTTGTAAAGTAGTATTGTTTGGTCAATTGAAGCCGCAATGTTCAATCTCTTACAAACACCATGATTTTTTACAACAAGTTTTTTACATCCTAAGAATGGTGAGCCTGCATGTTTACCTTGGACATCTACGCGTGTTTTGATATCTTTAAAAACGCGTCTCATAAATAATGCACCAATTTTGCTCCAAAATCCAGCCTTAATTGAGCCTTTCAAAATAGAAACAACCGCTTTGACCGCTCCTTCTGTTCCCTTTAAAAGTGCGTTTCCAGGGAAACCATCGGCAACCATAACATCAACATCACCTCTCATAAAATCATTCCCTTCACGATTGCCAACAAAATTTAATGGTGCTTCCTTTAAAAGTGGATGGGTCTCTTTAACAAGTTCATTACCCTTACTTTCCTCTGCTCCATTAGAAAGAAGTGCAACGCTAGGGTTTTCTTTTTTATAAATAATAGAATAATAAGCACTTCCCATAACAGCAAAGTGAAGAAGATTTATAGGCTTACAATCAATATTAGCACCGCTATCAATTATAACAACATCGTTATCTTTTGCTGTAGGAAGAATAGGAGCAAGTGCTGGACGAGAAATACCTTTAATCCTGCCTATTTTCATGATTGCACCGGCAAGAACTGCTCCAGTAGAGCCAGCGGATACAAGACCAATAACATCTTCACGCTCTTTTAAAATATCAAAAGCCTTTACAAGTGAAGAATCTTTTTTATGACGAATAGCCTCTGTAGGTTGGTCACAATTAGAAACAACATCTGGAGCATGAACAATTTCAATTCTTTGATTTCTACCTTTCAAAATTTCTTTGATTTTATTTTCATCACCACAAAGTATTACCTCTAAATCTTTATGTTTAGAAATAGCCAATAAAGCTCCTTCTATTATTTCAAGAGGAGCATTATCTCCACCAAACGCATCTACAACAATGCGATATTTTATTTCATTAATTTGGTTTTCAGTTTTATTGTTGCTTTTTTCCATATCAAAAAACTCCTATTTATAGTAATAGTCTTTTTTATAATACCAAAATATTAAGTTTTTGTAAAGAAAATTAATGAGTTTTTGCAAAATCTAAAAATTACACTCGATATACAATATATAGTATTATGCAAAGCATAATAGCCACAAAATATATGAAAAACATATAAAAAAAGACCTTAAACAAGGCCTTTTTTAATAAAATTATTTAGATTTTTTTTCTACAACTTTCACGGTTTCGTTTTTATAAGTGCCACACTTTTTACAAGCCCTGTGAGACTCTTTCATTTCGTGACATTTTGGGCACTCAACCAAAGTTGGTGCAGTAGCCTTAAAGTTTGCAGAGTTTCTTGAATTTCTTCTCGCTTTTGAAACCTTACCCTTTGGAACAGCCATAATTTCCTCCTTAAATATTCATTCTTGTTTATTATAGCGAGTTTAACCGCTATTGTCAAGTATTTTATGCAATTATATTTCAAAACTTTGCATTATCTCTGGGAATATATAATTCACATTTTGCTCTTTAAGATAATTTTCTATCTCTTCTTTTTTATACATTGTTTTACCACCATCTTGATGTGCAACAATCATAAGTTCAGCTCCGACCTCTTTCATAGTTTCCACTGCTCCCCACAAATTCATTGACGCATCAAATGATGTTATATCTGCAAAGATTATATTTGCTTTAAAATTGTGATTATAACAGATTGTATCACTAGTCACATATAATCTTGTTTTTCCATCATCAATCACAAATCCAACATTTTCAAATATTTGTCCAGCAATACCAACAAAGCCATGAACAGCCTTAACAACTTCTATTTTGATATCCTTTATAGAAAATATATCATTTTCTTTTATTATATTGATCTTAAGATTAGGTGCAAAATTTGCGACTTCATGTGTGCTATATATAGGAACATCAAACTCTTCAAGTACTTGTTTATGCAAATGGTCACCATGCCTATGCGTTATTAAAACTGCATCTACCCTTTTCCAGTTCTCTAAAAATTTTTTTTCATATTTAGTTGTTCCTGGATCAACTAAAATTTTAATACCATTACTTTCAATCAATATACAACTTTGTGGAAATTTAGTAATTTTCATAATACCTCTATTTTTTCATTGCAAGCTTCTTTGTATCACGCGCAATCATAAGTTCTTCATCAGTTGGAACTACAAACACTCTTGCACGAGAGTTTTTACCAGTGATCTCGTAGTTAACACCTCTTTCAAAACCAAAGTTTTTCTTTTTGTCAACACTAATTCCAAGCCAATCAAGGTTATCCATAATTTCTTGACGAAGTTCTGGTCTATTTTCACCACTACCTGCTGTGAAAGCAATTGCGTCTACACCATTAAGAACTGCGATATATTCTCCAATATATTTTTTTACACGATAGCAAAGCATCTTAACTGCAAGTTGTGCATCTTTATTTTTCTCTGCAACTGCTTGAATATCTCTTATATCACTAGAAACTCCACTTACACCCAAAAGTCCACTTTCTTTGTTAAGATAGTTCATAGTTTGTTCAATATTCTTACCTGACATTTCCATAATTCTTTGAACAACCGCTGGATCAATATCTCCAGACCTAGTCCCCATAACAAGACCTTCAAGAGGAGTAAAGCCCATAGAAGTTTCAAGACACACACCATTCTTTACTGCCGAAATTGAAGCACCATTACCTATATGACAAATAATAAACTTACCTTTCTTTCCAGTCAATTTTGCAAGTTCGTTTGCTACAAATTTATGGCTTGTACCATGGAAACCATATTTTCTAATCTTCCAATCAGTGTAAGCCTTCTTAGGAATAGCATATCTATACGCATAGTCTGGCAAAGTTGAATGAAATTCTGTATCAAAAACAGCAACTTGAGGTTTTTTAGGCATAACTTCTTGGCAAGCCTTAATACCTAATATATTAGCAGGCATATGCAAAGGTCCAAGAGGTTTTAAAGACTCTAAGTTTTTCATAACCTTTTTGTCAATAACAACAGAAGATGTATATATTTCTCCACCATGAAGAACTCTATGCCCTACTGCATCAATTTCATCAAGAGAAGAAATGATATTATTTTCTTTATCTAACAAAATTTTTATAACATTAGATATTGCTTGTTCATGATTTTCAAGTTTAACATCATAAACCTTTTGTTGTCCATCATGTTTTAAAGTTATTGATGAACCTTTAAGTCCAATTTTTTCGCAGTTAAATTTGGCCAACACCTTTTCACTTTTCATATCAAAAAGTTGACATTTTAAAGATGAACTTCCTGCATTGATTACTAAAACCTTCATTTATTTTTCCTCCTTATTACTTTGAAGTGCTGTAATTGCCGTCACAGCCACTATATCTTGAACGCTACAACCTCTTGAAAGGTCATTAACAGGCTTCTTTAAACCTTGTAAAATTGGGCCAATTGCATTTAAACCACCAATATATTGCATTGTTTTATAATTCACATTGCCAGTTTCAAGATTTGGATAGATAAGAATATTTGCATCACCTTGAACTTCGCTATCTGGGCATTTATGAGAAGCCACCTCTTTCACCATTGCAGCATCAAATTGAAGTTCGCCATCGCACTTATAGTCAACTCCCACCTTAACTGGTGAATGCTCTTTCTTGAACTTTTGGCAGGCATTTGAAACTTTATCTATTTCCTCACCTTTTGCACTGCCCTTAGTTGAGTAAGAAAGAAAGGCTATTTTAGGCTCTTGAAATTTATTAATTGCCAGTTTACAATAAGTTTGAAGAGATTGATATGCTATTTCAGCAAGTTCATCTTGATTTGGATTTGGAAGCAAACCAGCGTCTGAGACAATCATAGTCTTTCCATCAAGAAACTTATTTTTGCCATAAATCAAAAAGCAACTTGAGATAGGTTTTCCTTTTTTTTCACCTTTAATAAGTTGAAGAGCAGGTTTAATTGTTTTTGCAGTTGATGCTTCTGCCCCACCAACCATTCCATCTGCATAACCTTCCGCTACAAGCATTGTGGCAAAGTAATAAGGGTCAAGAATAAGTTCTTGTGCTTGTTCCAAAGTTAACCCCTTTTCTTTTCTCTTTTGATAAAGAGATTTAGCAAGTTCTTTTGTTTTCTCAAAAGTTTTCGGGTTAATAATTTGATATTTTTTAAAGGCTTTATCAGCCAAAATAATTGCACTTTCATCACCAATAAGAATTGGTTTTGCAATTTTCTTTTTTGTTATAATTTTTACTGCTTCCAAAGTTCTAGCACTAAAAGCCGCTTCTGGAAAAACAATAGTTTTTTGAAGTTTTTCTGCTTCTTTATATAAATCTTTTATCTTAAACATAATCATTCCTTTTATAAGCAATTTAAAAAATTATAATGGTCTTAAAGTTACCTTCAAGCCATATATTAAAATAAACGGGTTGTCCATTTATAGACAATATTAATTATAAATATATTAGCAATCTTAGTCAAATTATTTCGAGGTAGTTTTGAAAAAATTTAGTATATTTTTATCTATTTTTATTTTATATGTGATTATATGCATGGTTGTGCAGCCAACAATTTATATGCAAGAAGCATTAAATGGTTTTAAGGCTTGGGCATTGAATGTTTTACCTTGCGTTTTGCCTTTTATATTTTTGACTAAAATTCTTTCTAGTTTAGGACATGTTCAATCTTTTGCAAAGATATTTTCAAAACCAATTTCCAGATTTTTTAATTGCCCACCTCATGCTAGTTTTGTCTTTTTTATGAGTATAATTTCTGGCTATCCAGTTGGAGCAAAAATGACAGCAGACCTTTATCTTTCTGGTCAAATTTCAAAAGCCCAAGCATATCGAATGACATCGTTCTGTTCAACTTCTGGGCCAATGTTTATAATTGGAGCAGTTGGAGCAGGCATGCTAAAGTCAAGCCTTTTTGGATATGTAATTTTTATCGCTCATGTTTTGGGTGCGATTATAAATGGTTTTTTATATAAAAACTTAAAAGCAAAAGAAGATGATGTCAAAATTTATTCAAACTCCCCTCAAAAGCAACCTTTAAGCATTGGAGATATAGTAAATGATAGTGCTTTAAGCATAATAGCAGTGGCAACAATAATAGCAATATTCTTTGTATTCATAAGGTCATTAGCACCATTTTTTAATCTCTTTCCAGTAAGTATAGTTGGCACTTTAGAAGGATTAATAGAAATCACCAAAGGATGTTTGGATATTGCATCTATACTTCCACTCAAACTTGCCACACTTGCCTGCACTTTTGTTATCTCTTTTGGCGGATTATCAACTATTTTACAATCATTGACAATGCTAAACAAACTAAAAATGCCAGTCAGCCTTTTTATATTGCAAAAAATTACACATGCAATATTCGCCACAATAGTTTGCGGCTTTATCTTATTGTTTGTTTAAAAAAGATATTATAAAATCCTTTTTTATAATATCTTTATTTTTTTTGCAATCCATCAAGTGTTTGAAATATAATTTCTTTGACTTTCTCCAAGTCTTCTAAATCTTCTATCATATACATTGGCTTTGCACCATTATAAGGTATTTCTTCTTTTAGATTGAAATGCTTATTGCTGTCAACTCGTTTAATTAAAACGCGATTTTCATATATTCCGCCAAAGAGATTGCCATTCAAATATAACAAATATTCACCCATCATTGGGCGACAAGTCAATTCTCCAATTTGGCAAAGTTGTTCAACTACATAATCTCTAAAATCTTTAGTAGTAGACATTATTCACTTTCCTCTAGACTTAAAGCATTGACTATTGCTTCAAATTCCCTCATCAAAAACTTGACAAATTTAACACCTTTACTTGCGAATCTAGCACCTATACTAAGTGCATAAATAAGATTGTAATCTTGATTGTCACAAGCAATTGCAAGTTGTTGTAAAATTGATTTTAAATCGCTGATATGCCTATCATAATGCCTCTCGTTTTCTTCAAGTTCAATTAACATATCGTTTACAATGTTTTTGCAATCCTCATAAAGTTTGCTTGGCTCTACAAGCAAATTATCACTATCATTAACAACTTCTTGTTTTTCATCATTGTCTTCTTGGCTTTCTTCTTGAGTTGTATAGCGTTTTGCTATCCCAAAAGCCTCTGCAATAAGTTCTCTAAAAGGAACAATCATTCTTCTAGCAAAACTAGTATAACAATTCACGCCTTCTTCATCATCAAAAAACCTTTTGATAAAATCTGTAAAATCAATTTTCTTTTGATCAATGTCTGCAAGCGTACAAAAAACTAGTGCAATAAGTTTGTATTCCTCGCTTGGCAAAACACAATAAAAACGCCCTTTCCCATCTGTCACAAAAGCCTTGTTCATTTCTCTGTCACGATTAAACATTTCCATACAATCAGAAACAAGTTCATAAATAGGTTGAGTTTCTGCCAATGCAACTAGCAATTTTTGAATCTTGCTTTCGGCAACTAAAAACTTGCAAGTAATAAGATCATCACAAAGAGCAACAAAATATTGAATTTTTTTAGCATCTGTATTATTCATTTTTCACCCCTTAATTACGATTATTTTATCATATTATAAAAAAAATTCCAACAATATTGCAAGACTTGATAAAATAATTTGCAAGTTTTTCTCTTTTTTGCTAATATATATCAATATGGATAAGATACTTTCAGACAAAGAACAGGCAATTCTCGACAAATTAACAATGCTTTTCGTGGTGGACAAGATGGAAATTCCTCTAACCGAGGATTCTATTCTTGATATTTGTTCTGTTAAAAATGAATGGATAAAAAACTATATGGATTGCAAGGCTATTATACATGACCTTGTTGACACCAATCTTTTTTACAAACTTGGCAACGAAAGTGAAGGCAAGGAACTTTTTGCACTCACCTATGAAGGCAGAGAATGTTTGAGTTATCTTTATCGTCGTTTGCCGCTTGCTAAGCGTGAAGAAATATCTCAATATATTCAGGCAAATCGCTTGACAGTAAAATCTTCTCAAGAATATACTGCAACTTATAGTAAAAATGAAGATGGCTCTTACAACGTTATCCTTCGAATTTATGAGCCTCTTGTTACCGCCCCTATGTTTGAACTTAAAATTAAAGCACCTTCTCGCCAATCTGCCAACGAAGCAATCCATAAATGGAAAAACAAAGCACCATCCATCTATGAAATGATTTACGGCACTCTTATAAATACAGATTAACATTATTTTATCTTTTATTAAAAAAGATTGAGCAAAATAAATACAAATCCCATTTCTCTTGAATATAAAGACAAATGGGATTATCTTTTTTAAAATAAATTAAATTTACTATTTACAAATAATTAAATATATGGTAATATATTTATATGAATAATATCGTTTTGAAAGTTTGTAACCTAACAAAACAATATAAGGAATTGACTGCAGTTGATAACCTTTCTTTTTCGTTATATCAAGGTGAAATTGTAGGATTTATTGGTGCAAATGGAGCAGGTAAAAGTACCACAATCAAACTTATAACTGGTCTAATAAAAGCAACTGCTGGCGAGATTGAAATTTGTGGTCAAAATATTCAAAATCGCGAAAAGGCTCTTGTCAATATAGGAGCAATTGTAGAAGCACCTCATTTTTATGAATATATGAGCGCAAAGCAAAATTTGCAATATTTTGCATCATATTTTGACAAAATCGACAACGCACGAATTGAAAAAGTTTTGAAATTGGTTGGACTATTTGATCGCAAGGATGATAAAGTAGGCAAGTACTCTTTAGGAATGAAGCAACGACTTGGCATAGCACAGGCTTTATTAAACAATCCTAAAATTCTCATTTTGGACGAGCCTACAAATGGTTTAGATGCCGAAGGAATT
The DNA here is from genome assembly GCA_947090235.1 of uncultured Bacillota bacterium. Classification (GTDB taxonomy): domain Bacteria; phylum Bacillota; class Clostridia; order Christensenellales; family UBA1242; genus Caccovivens. Next base: position 3,642 of record CAMUNJ010000003.1, on the reverse strand, counting down.
ATACAAATACGAAAATTTTTGAAGGATTTGACAGCCAAGACAAAAGTTACAATATTTATATCAAGTCATATTTTATCTGAATTACAAAATCTTTGCGATAGATTTATCATTATAGACAAAGGAAAGAAAAAGGATGAATTTGATAAAAATCATATTGATACAATAAGCAAAAATCAAATTAACACCTTTATAAATGTAAACAATCCACAAAAAGCAGTTGAAATTTTAAAAACTCAACTTGCAATAGTTTGTAAAATAAAAGACCAAAAGATATATCTTCATTGCGAAAAAGAAGATCGTGCAAAAATAATCAATCTTCTCGCAAAACACGATATTGAGGTTTATGGATTTGGAAATGTAAAAGTTGCACTAGAACAAAAATTTTTAAGCACTATTGCAAACAAAAAGAAAAAGGATTAAAATGAAATTTTTTAAATTGACTTGGGCAGAAATAAAAAAGATTTTATTAAAACCAACCTTTTATATAATGATTGGTTGCCTTTTTGTTTCAATAATAATATCATCTTTTATCTTCTCTCCTACACCACGAAAAAACTTTGAAACAAATATCTCTGGAAATAGCCTTTCAAGCCTAAACACCAACTTCAATTCACAAAACTCGGCTATTGCTGATGGAAAAGAATATTTAAATAAAAAACTTAACGAAAAGTTTGATTTCGTGGAGAACTTTAATAGCCAAAAACAAATCGAAGAATTAAATTCTCGAGTTGGCGTTATTTTTAAATCGTTTTTTTACGAATTAGAAAATGCAATAGATACTGCAAACTACAACACCAAACTTTTAACAGATATATACACTGCAAGCGGCAATCTTCTACAATACTTTGATTCAATAAAAAATTCTCAAACCGCCTATAATTATATAATTAAAGCAAATGATTTTAACAACTATAATTCTTTACTTCGCAACATTCGTTCTACCCTCCCAAGCACTATGGAAGACATAAATGCACTTGAAAATGATAGAGATGCTCTTATAAGCCTATGCAAAACAATTTGGAAGAGTTATAAGAATGGCGTAGACAATATGATTTCTTCTTGTGCAGAAATAAAGAAAATAACTTTAAATAACGAGTTTTTATCATATATAGAAAACGATTTTAGAGAAGATTTAAATTTATTTTTACAAACTCAATCGCAAAATATAGAAAAATTCTATGTATCTAATTTATCAAATGAAAATGATAGCAAAACTATCATAAAATTTAGAAGTATGATTACCGACTACAAAGCCACTTGTGAAATTGCACTACAAACAATAGATAATTTAGTAAATATAGAAAGATTAAAAACAAGAACAGCAAATGAAAGCGAATATCTTGGTTTTCAAGAAATTTCTATATATTCTTTAAACGAAGAAACAAAATTTAATATCTACATGATAGAAAATCAAATACTATATTCTAAATCTTTAACAGGTATAAATTTTAATACTAATTGTGGAATAAAAACAAATGGTTATGATTTTGCTTATTATTTAGTATCAGTCGCAAGTTTACTTTTAAGCCTTATAATGATTTATCTTGCTTGTATTATCTTTTCTGGTGAAAGACATGATGGTCTTATGAGAATGAATCTTACTAAGCCAACTTCAAGAACTAAACTTTACTTTGCCAAAATATCAGCCTTGATTACAATAAGTTTGATTGCACATTTAATGCTTGCAATTATATTGCTAATTATTGGAGTTTGTATTTATGGAACTGCTAGCGGAAGCGTACTTATTTGTGTCTTTTCTGCTGGCTCGGCTTTTGGCGTTGCTCCATTTTGGAATTTTATTTATAAAATCATAAGCCTATTTATCTCAAATACATTCTATATCTTGCTTACCTCATTCATTGCTTTACTATTTTCAAATCCTGTATTTTCTGTAGTTGTTTCTTATCTTGTTTATATATTTGCACTAATAACAAATACCCTACTCGCCAAATCAGCATTTATAAAATTTTTACCTTTTATCCATACCGATCTTTCTTTCTTCTTTGGTGGCGGAGTTTGGGGAAATAGTTTTCTTACAAGTTTGATATATAGTGGTGCAAACTTCTGGTTATCATTATGTTATCTTTCCGCTTTTATTGCCCTAACCATATTTGCAAGTATACAAATCTTTAAACGCCAAGAATTATAAATATTGTATTTCTTTCCTTAATACAAAAAGAAGCAAATAAACAACAACGCTTTTGGAGTTTTAGATTGAAAACGAAAAAGCGTTGTTTTTCTTTTTTATTTAAAAATAAAATAAAACTTTCTAAGCATTAGAAATTTTTGTTAAAAGATGAGAAGGCTTAGAATTAGTTTTCTTTTGTTTACTTTTCTTTAAAAGAAAAGTAAACATGATATAAACAAAAAAACAAATTAATTTCTTAATTTGTCTATTTCTTTTCTTGCAATCTCGTCGCAAGCATTGTTTAATTCGTTGTCGGCATGACCTTTAACTTTATGCCAAGAAACTTTATGTTTTTCAACTTGAACTAAAAGTCGTTTCCAAAGATCAATATTCAAAACCTCATTTCCTCCAGCAGTTTTCCAGCCCTTAGCCTGCCAAGAAACAATCCAGTTTTGAAGAAAAGCATTAACAACATAAGCACTATCACTAAAAACATCAACTTCACACGGCACTTTAATAGCCTCTAATCCACTTATAACAGCCATAAGTTCCATGCGATTGTTAGTTGTGTTTTCTTCCCCGCCAGACACAATTTTCTGCTTGCCATTATGAATTAAAATAGCACCAAACCCGCCAAGTCCAGGATTGCCAGAACAAGCCCCATCAGTATATAAAACAACCTTTTGTGTAGGAATTGCTTCAAAAACTTCCTCTTTGATTTTAAGTTTTTCACAAACTTCGTTCAAATCACATTCGTCGCCAGCAAACTTTGGAAAAACCTCTAAACCGTCATCATCATGTCTTGGAATTATATGAAAATGTAGATGTTTAACTAAAGCACCCTTTTCACTATTATTTAAAATATTAACTCCATCAAAACCACAATCATCAACAAGGTGATTAGATATTTTTTTTACTGCAATCATCACCTTATTTAAAGTTTTTTCTTCAACATCCAAAACATTTTTGCAATGAGTTTTTGGTAATACCAGAATATGACCATAAACATCTTTTGCAATATCCAAAAAAGCAAGAACATAATCATCCTCGTAAATTTTACAACAAGGAATTTCACCTTTAATAATCTTACAAAAAATACAATCTTGCATATAAACCTCTCAGAAAATATATTAACAAATAAAACAAAAAAAGTCTAGCAAAAAAGAGGCAAAATGCCTCTTTTTAATTTATTATTGATAAATCACATTTCCTGAAATATAATTTCTAGTTGTGATATTCTTTATTTTATCAACTTCTTCATACACCTTTTCTAAGTCATTTTCAGCCTGTCTATAACTGCCTAAACTTCTATTAGCGTCCATTAGGAATTTATAATTTTTTGCAAGATTGTTTAGTCTGGTAGTAAATCTTTCAACATTTTCTCTTGTATTGTATGTATAAGGCAAATCTCTTTGAATATCACAAAGATCATTATATCTAAAATTTATTCTATCAGCCATAAGTTGTTGCTGACTTACTGGTTTTACAACCTCTTGTTCTTTACAATTTGTCTT
>CAMUNJ010000002.1 GCA_947090235.1 uncultured Bacillota bacterium | reverse complement strand
AAAGCACAACTCACGCTTATGTAACTCCTAGAAAGATAACTATTTCTAGATATGAAAATGGGGGATGGAATGACGAAACATTGAAAGAAGCAATTGTTGAATCTGGCAATCCTCAAGATTGGCTTGCATTTAGCAGAGATTTTCTATCATTCAACTATGTTGGAAGTTATCTTGAAATCACCATAACTGTTCAAAATAATTCAAGCACAAAATTTAAGTATGAAATTGAGGATAACTTTAACAATACAATCACTATTGTTCAACTTATCAACGAAGAAACCTGCCAAGAAGTTGTAGGAAACAACACTATATACGAAACTATTGAAGGCGACTCATCAAAAACATATCTTTCTTCTGGCAATTTGACATATCAATACAATAGCCTTCTATATGTTGCAAAAGTTGTAAAAGTTATTGGTGGACAAGGACAAGATAATATCAATTCTTCCCTCAAGCCTAACACAAACAATATCCGTACAATAACAATATCAAACTTAGGACAATTAAACTACGACAAAGTTTATGTTATCGAAGTTTATGAGAGCGAAAATTATGACGAAGGCAGTGCTAATAACAAAGCAATCAAGATAATAAATCTTCGAATCTACAATCGCTTACCTGTTCTTAGCGACAAAAAAGGCGGAGAAAATAATCAAAACAATATTTGGTTCTTGGATAAAAACAATCAAACAATCAATTCCAATAACGGAAACGGAACAATAGAAAATGTCCCTACTCTAACATATAAATTTAGAGGAAAACAATTCTCATCGCCAGCAACTTCAATCACAACCTTCTCTAGCAATGTGACAATCGGATTTAATGATGGACAAAACATGACAATAAAAGACGATTTAACACAATATCCTTATAGTGTTTATATCTCAACTGATAGAGAAAACTGGACAAATATAAATGAATTTGCTAGTGGACACACAATTTCAGGTGCAGGAAGTTATTTTGTTCTTGCTAAATACGATCACGAAAATGTTTTTGAAACTGAATGTAAACTATTTATGATAAACATTTTAAACTCTTCTTCTATCTCATACTATTTCCATGTAGATGGTCTTCCTGTTGAGCCTAGAGCAGACTTTAAATACACAACAGCAGACACAGGAGAAGAAATCAGCACAGTTTATGTTTTAAGCGTAAATTATGATGATAAAGATGCAAGAGTTGTTATTGAGCCTAATAAAGAACTCAACACAACCTTCTCATCTCGCTTAGTGGAAGATAAAGATTCTTCAAGAGCAGGAGTCAAAGTTGAAGTTTACACCTACAATAGCAAAATCAGCAAAGATGCTAAATTTGCGGTTGTTTATATTGGAGAAAGTTCTCAAATCTTATCGCGACTTTCATATGAAAATGCAACCGGATCTAGTGTAGACCTACTTCAATCTGCAGACCCAGCAAATCCAAGACCTATCGTTGCTCTATCTGACGAAATAGGATTTGATAAACTTAAAATAACTTGGAACAATTATTATGGCATAAAAGAAAATGACATTCAAGTTGTTCTAGAAAAGAACTTTAATGGCAAACTTGAACAACTAAACACGACTATATATAAAGATGGAAATACAAACTATATTTATTTGACTCGTGCAGGTACTTATAGACTAACTTTCCAAGATAGTTGCGAAAATCCAAACAAGCATTTATTTGGAAGATATGAATTTATAAATATAACCTTCCTAAATAGTGTACCTTTCACAATTACTTACACAGATCCTATCTCAAACGAAGAGGTAATTTCAGAGCCAATCAATAGAGCCATCTATAATGGAAGCGTAAAATTATCTCTAACCAACCCTACAGATTATTTTGCTTCTGGCTACCCTATCATAAAAGTGATGAAAGATGGACAAGAATACACCAACTATACAACTGCTGGAGTAAATAACTATATATTTAATGAAAATGGTTATTATTCTGTTAGTTTTGAGGCTTTGAGTGTAAATCAAGAGGAAGTTAGAAGAGAAAACTTTGTCTTCTCAATTATAAATGCAAACGAAAGTAGATATACATTTGAGTTTAGCACTTATGCTAATTACTATGTCAAATCTATTTTTAAAGATGGCCGTGATGTTACACAAAAGTTTATTTCCACAATTGACGATAGTAAAGTGACTTTTGATAATGAAACATATTTCTTCACAAATCTTCAAATTTCTTATTTCGACGAAAAAACAGGAAGCGGAAGATATGTTATCACTATTGAAACTGGTGAACAAACTTATAAAAATATTGACGCAAGCCCAACTTCCTTCACCTTTGCATTTAGGATTAATCTTGCCTCTCCTCCTATCGCTGTAGACTTAGAGGAAGGTGGCTCAACCACAAATCCTATCAAAGTAACATATAATCTTAAAAATATGTATGAAACAGTTGGCGATTGTATTATAAAAATACCAGGACAAACTCCAATTATTGTCAATGCAGAAAATCTTGCTCAAGGCCAAGAAAACATCACAGTAGATATAACTATTGTTGGTACACACTATGTTCAAGTTTACACAATGAGTGGTAACCTTCTCTTCTCATATAAAGTGACTAGAACAGAGCCTTTAAATGTTTGGGCAATAATTGCAATTGTAATAAGCGTTGTTGTAGTAGGAGTTGTAATCTTTATAACAATCAAACTTAGAAAACGCTTGAAAGTTAAATAAACTTTTCAAAAAAAAGATAAGAGATATCTCTTATCTTTTTTTGTTCTAATAAATAGCAGCAAAAAACTATTGCAAATTAATTGCAATTATAAAGATATTAAATTAATCTAAAACTCAATAAAAATCTACTCTGCCAATCAAATAATCTGCACTGACATTATAGAAATCACAAAGTTTAGTAAGCATTGCGATATTAGGCTCTCTTTTATTACTCTCCCACAAACTTATAGTTGGCTCACTAACACCAATTGCTTCACCGACTTTTGCTTGAGTAAGCCCAAATTCAACTCTAAGTTCTTTCAATCTTTTACCTATCATAATTTTCATGCCTCCATTTTCTCACAATAGTTAGAATATTTTTTATAATCTTGCAAAACTGCGAATTTTGTCAAATGACGCCCAAATTTTGCGACAAAAAAATAGTCTAACTATTGCTAGATAATGAAAACATATCTTAAAAAAAAAGATAAACGATTTTTATTTAAAAAGTTCGTTTATCTCATCAAAAGTTTGATTTATTAGGTGTTTTAGTAAGGTGAAACGCTGAGCAGTATATTTATTTTTGACCATTCGTTTTAAATTTTCTTGTAAGCCTACAAGCACCACCATTCTTTTTGCTCGCGTAACGGCTGTATATATTAAATTGCGTGTTAATATCATAGGAGGCCCTGAAATAATTGGAATTATAACAACATCAAACTCACTACCCTGACTTTTATGAATTGTTATTGCATAGGCTAGTGAAAGTTGACCTATATCTGTCCTTGGATATACGCAATGTCGTCCATCCTCAAAAACAACTGTTGTTTCGCCTGTTTGAAAATCAATTGCCTCAATAAAACCGATATCACCATTAAATACACCTTCGCCTTCTTCTTCGATAAACCCATTCAAGCGTGTCCAAACAAGATTATAATTATTAGAAGTTTGCATAACTTTATCACCAACTCTAAATATTGTTTCTCCAACTTGAATCTCTTGCTTTGTTATGCTAGATGGATTTATTCTATCTTGCAAACTTCTGTTCAAGTTGTCTATTCCACAAACTCCAGCCTTCATAGGAGCAAGCACTTGAATTTGAGTTGAATCTAATCCTGTAAATTTTGGTAAACGCTCACAAACCATATTGATAACCGAATTTTTTATAATGTTCAAATCTCCTCGTTCTTCAAAGAAAAAATCTTTAGATGAATTATCTATTATAGGCATTTTCCCATCATTAATAAGATGAGCATTCGAAATAATTAGGCTATTATCAGCCTGCCTAAAAATCTTTGTCAACATACTAACATTTATCTTTTCACACTTTATTATGTCATCCAAAACATTCCCTGCCCCAACGCTAGGAAGTTGGTCCTTATCACCAACCAAGATAAGTTTGCAATCTCTTGGTAATGCTTTACATAAACTTGCCATTAAAGCAACATCAACCATAGAAACTTCGTCAACTATAACACAATCTGTTTTGAAAGGATTTTTTTCGTTGTGAACAAATTGCCCAACCCCACCTTCTCCAACTTCCAAAGCCCTATGAATAGTCTTTGCTTCATGTCCCGTTGAATCGCTCATTCGCTTAGAAGCCCTGCCAGTAGGTGCTAAAAGCATAAATTCTTTTTTGTGTTGGCTTAATATTTCTATAATACACTTTATTATTGTTGTTTTACCAGTACCAGGTCCTCCTGTTATCACTGATACCCCATTATTTATAGAGTTGATGATTGCGTTTTTTTGTTCTTCATGAAAAGTTATTTTTTGCTTTTGCTCAAAATGAGATATTTCGTCATGTAAAATATATTTTTCTTCAACAGTATTGCAGTTTAGTAAACAAAGTTTTTTTGCAACTATACTTTCGTAAAAATAATATTTAGTAAGCATAACCACTTCATAATTTTCATACCAAAAAATCATACAAGTTTTATCTAAAGTTAAACTATCAAGTGCTTGTATATAAAGTTCTTTGTATTCTATCTCATCAAGTTCTAGTAATTTTTGTGCTAAAGAAAGTAACATGGTTTTTGGCAAAAAAGTATTTCCACTTTTTTCAACAGAAGAATTTAAACTATGCAATAAACCTGCTCTAACTCTAAACTCGCTGTCGGCTGGAATACCAATGCTTTTTGCAATTTTGTCCGCAGTCAAAAAACCAATACCTTCAACATCTTCAACCAATCTATATGGATTGTTTTTAACAACATCAACAGTTCTATCTCCATAAATTTCGTAAATTTTTAAAGCCATATTAGTTGAAATATTATATTTTTGCAAAAACATTACAGAATTTTGCATTTTTTTAAGTTCTTTAAATTTTTCACCTATCTCAAGTGCTTTTTTCATGCTTATATTTTTTATTTCGGCTAAACTTGCAGGGCTCATTTCAATAATATCAAAAGTATCTTTTCCAAAATGTTTAACAATATTTTTTGCAGTAATCGGCCCAACACCTTTAATAAGCCCAGACGACAAATACCTCTCTATTCCAGATAGAGAAGTTGGTAATATCACCTCATAATTATTAAAAGAAAATTGATAACCATATTTATTGTTATTTACAAATTCGCCTTCCAAAGAAACATTTTCACCGATATTTGTAGCCACCATCTTGCCAACGGCAGTCACAGAAGTACCTTTAAAGTCAACTATCATAACGGTATAGCCATTTTGTTCATTTCTAAATATGATTTCTTCTATAGAGCCAGAAACGATCATAGTTTTATTTTAATACCTTTAAATAACAAAAATCAAGCAAAAACGCTTGCAAAAGAAAAAAAATTTATATATACTTAATATAGTTATGGACAACGCAGGAAAATTCTTAGAACTAACTGCTCTAAGCGAAAATTTGTTAAAAAGTAAATCAAGTTCGGGCTTATTAAGGCTGAAAGTTTTGTATATGGCAGAGGTTTATCAAAATCTTTCCGTTAGTATGATTATAGAAAAACTTGGAATAAAAAAATCCAACTTTGCTCTCATGACCACTGAACTTGCTAAAGAAGGTATTATTGAAATCAAATCAACAGAAATCGACAGACGATGTCGTACTATTTGTTTAACTCAAAAAGGAAAGCAAGAACTTGAGGCTTACAAAAAACAAATAGAAGAAAAAATTGGCACTACATCATTAGAAGTTGATCATTCTTTGAATGTGCTATGTGATTTTCTCAATAAAATTGTTTAGCCATAAATGTGGCTTTTTTTATTAAGAAATCATAAAAATTAAAGAAAAGACCAATATTTTATAAAAGGAAAATAAAAATGTTAAAAATCTACAATTCTTTAACAAGGCAAAAAGAGATATTCAAACCAATAGAAGAAGGCAAGGTTAAAATGTATACTTGTGGCCCTACTGTTTATCATTTTGCTCATATAGGAAATTTACGCAGTTATATAATGGAAGATGTTTTGGAAAGAACTTTAACCTTTTTAGGTTATCATGTGACTAGAGCCATGAATATAACAGATGTTGGTCACTTGACTGGCGATAGCGATAATGGTGAAGACAAAATGTTATTAGGCGCAGAGCGTGAACATAAAACAGTTTTACAAATTGCTCAATATTACACAGAATGTTTTAAAGAAGACTGCAAAAAACTCAATATCAAATGGCCTGAAATAGTTGTACCTGCAACAAGTTGTATTGACGAATATATAAATATTATTTCCACTCTACTAGAAAAAGGTTATGCATACATTTCGGACGGTAATGTTTATTTTGATGTAAGCAAACTTGAAAATTATTATTCTCTAACAAATCATAAATCAGACGACATGCTTGTCGGAGTTCGAGAAGGCGTTGAAGAAGATCATGGCAAACGCAATCAAGCCGACTTTGCATTATGGTTTACTAAATCAAAATTTACTGAACAAGAACTCAAATGGAATAGTCCTTGGGGTTTGGGCTATCCAGGTTGGCACATTGAATGTAGCGGAATTTCACATAAATATCTTGGTGATTTCTTAGATATTCATTGTGGTGGCGTAGATAACAAATTCCCACATCATACAAACGAAATTGCTCAAAGTGAAAGTTATCTTGGTCATAAATGGTGCAATTATTGGTTCCATGTTGAGCATTTAAATACTGAGAGCGGAAAAATGAGTAAAAGTAAGGGAGAATTTTTGACGGTTTCTCTATTACAAGAAAAGGGCTATAACCCTCTTGTTTATAGATTTTTTACTTTAAAATCTCATTATCAAAATCCTCTTGTATTTTCTTATGACAGACTTGACGGAGCAAAAATCGAATATGATAAATTGAAAGATAAAGTATTATCATTATCTAATAATGGTGAGTTTGAACAAGAAATTTATGATGAATTTATACAAAAATTTAAAATTGCACTTGAAGACAATATAAATACTTCATCTGCAATAACTGTCGTGTACGATTCATTAAAAAGCAATGCTAGCGACTTAACTAAACGCAAGTTGATAGAAAAGTTTGATGAAGTCTTGGCATTAGATTTATTAAAAGAACAAACAATTTCTATACCAGAAGAAATAAAAAACTTAGCACAGGAGCGTTGGCAGGCAAAAGTCAACAAAGATTGGGCAAAAGCCGATGAACTTCGCAATATTTTAACACAAAAAGGCTACACCATCAAAGACAGCAAAGATGGTTATCAAATTGTTAAAAACTAAAGTATATGGAAATGACAAAAGATAAAAAGGTAAAAGAATTAAAGGAAAACAAAATAAAAAAGTTTTTTGTCAAGAGTGGAGCATTTACTCTTGACATTCTTTTTCCGCAAAATTTAAAGTGTATTTTTTGTGGAAATGACATTCCTGACTTTGAGGACAAACCCTATTGTCAAGAATGTGCTAAAAAAGATATTCTAAACGATGGTCATCGTTGCCGAATTTGTGATGTTCGCGTTCATGATTCTCGCGAAATATGTTCATATTGTGATAGAAGCAATAAAAATATTATTCCACCCAAATTTGATAAAGCCTTTTGTCCTTTTATTTATAACAAAACTACCAAAGGTGCAATTCTTAGATTTAAAGATGATAACGGAAAATTCTTAACTAAAACATTCACCAAATATATGTGTGATGCAATCAAACAAGCAAGTATAACTTTTGATATCATAGTTCCAGTTCCTTCTCACCCAAAAACAATTAGACGCCGTGGATATAATCAAGCCGAACTGCTTGCAAATGAAATTGGTAAAGAATTTAATGTGCCAGTAAATACTACAAGTGTTTTGAAAACTAAGTATTCAAAACAACAAAAAACTTTAAACTTTGCACAGCGAAGAAAAAACATTCGCGATAGTCTAGAATTTAAAAACTTAGAGATATTTAAAGATAAAAATGTACTTATTGTAGATGATGTACTAACTACTTGCTCAACCATGAATGCAATTGCCGAAAAACTTAAATCTAAAGCACATAATATATATGTTACAACAATCGCAAGACGCGAACTTGAAAAAAGAAATAAAAAAAGAATTAAAGATTTTTTCAAAAATATTTTCAAAAAAAGCAAATATAAATGAAAAATTTTAAAAAAACTCTTGACAACAAAACCCAATTTCTATATAATAGGTCATGTGTCGTAAAAAAACACATGACTTTATAAATATGGCCTCCTGGTCAATCGGTTAAGACATCGCCCTTTCACGGCGGAATGAGGGGTTCGACTCCCCTGGAGGCTACCAAAAATAACTCGCTTCGGCGAGTTTTTTTGTAGGCTACAACTTTTGCGACAGCAAAAGGCGAACAAAGTAAGCGGGAGTCGAACGGGCGGAATAACAAATGAGTAAAAAGGATAGGCAATTTACCTATCCTTTTTTTATTCCTCTTTTAATGCCTTCTTGGCTATATTAATTTTAAGTTGTGTTTTTAATACATCGCTTCTCTTTATTGAGAATTTTGAAAAGATCAAAATAGACAATGCTAGGGCTATTGAACACCCACAAAAAACAATTGTACCTAATCCATTTTGTACGGACATTGCTTGAACAGGCTGAGTTGAATCAAACTTTATAAAATCTAACATCAATCCAATTAACAATAAACTAACCGAATTGGCAAGATTATATGTGAAAGTATAATAACCTGTATATGAACCAGCATTATTTTGTCCAGTCTCATACATTTCCAATGTGACAACATCTGCATACATAGACATAGGTAGGCTATACATAGCCCCTAATCCAACTCCGCAAGTCATAATACAAATAAGCACACACCAAAACATAGTTTGAGTTACAACATAGTCCCTAAATAAAAAGGTTAAAAGCGTTAAACTAATGCCTAAAAGAATAACTGACAACGCAATTATCAAGGCTTTTTTCTTGTCATACTTTTTTGCCATACTTACCCATAAAGGCTGTGATGCAATTGCCCCACCAAAAAGAGCAATCAACATGACAGAAATTTGAGCACTTGAAAAGTGATAACAATAAGTAAATAAATGCATACCTACACTCATTAAAAAAGCAGACGCTACTGTAGCCATTGCATAACCAAGAATAATAGCCCTAAAATTCTTCTTTTTTATTACTTCAAAATAGCCACCAAGAAGTTTTTTCATGCTAAATTTTTCTTTCTCGCCATGAGCCGTGAAATTAGGACTATGTCTAGCATTTCTAAGCGAGCCAAAAATTGCAACAAAACCACAACAAAGTACTAACAAGGAATTTATATAAGCCATATTTACATAACCGCGTTGGCTGAAATCGGTTTGTACCCCCAACGAAATAGATGGCATAAAAAAGTAAAGCATTATACTTGGCAAAATCATGCCAACAATATTAAAAACTGTTTTATAGCCTTGAATTTTTGACTGCTCATTGTAGTCCGGTGCTATGTCTATAGCCAAAGCAGAAAATGGTGTACTAAAAAAAGTACAAGCGGTTTCTATTGCAAGCATAAAAAATAAAAGCCAGAAAAACTTGCCCCAAATGCCAAAACTTGACGGCATAGACCAAATTAAAATATTTAAACATGCAATTGCTATGCAGCCACACAGCATATATCCCAGTCTACGGCCAAAAAACTTATTTCTAGTGTTATCACTCAAATAACCAACTAACGGGTCACTTACCCCGTCCCAAAGCGATGATATAGCCACTGCAATACCAACCATTGTGCCAGGAATACCCATAATCGAAGTACCAAAGAACATTATAAAATTACCCAATGTTTGAGACATTGAGTTATAGCCAAGCCCACCAAAGCCATAGCATAATTTAGTAATCCAAGGCAGTCTTTTTTTCACTATATTAACATATGCTAGTCCGCATTTTGATATGCCTTTAGAATAAAACTTAAATCAATTGCAAAATATGTCAAAAGTTGTTTTATCACACACAAAATATTATATTTTTATCATCGCTCGATAAAATTCGATATAAAATGATAAATAAAAAGTTTGGCTACAAATCCAAACTTTTTTTAATTTTTACCCATCACTAAATCCAAGATTTTTGAGATAGTTATAAACATTATCGCTTCCGCTTTGCCCTACTACCCAGAAAAGGTTGTTTTGAAGTGGATAACCATTATTTATATTTGCAGTATAACTCCAATTCCCCCAAACAGAAGAATCCCCATACAAAACTTTAACAGATGCTCCATTTATACTTCCATATCCATAACAAGATTGAATATTATTTTTTACTCTAGAAACAATTTGCTTTTCTGATCTTCCAATTATTGTCACATTTAATGCAGAGCAATCCTTTGTCATAATAGGGTTATATCCTGAGATTCCTCCAGCCCAGTCGCCATCTATTGTACTATCTTTAACTATACAATTTTTAACCTGCCCCCATGCACCAGAAATTCCTCCTATTGAACCAAAAGTTTTATCCTCACAAATTATTGTTGATCTTTCTACAATGCAATCTTGTACAATAGATGGATTAGCCCCACTAGTACCACCATTTATTCCTACAATACCTCCAGCATCACCTCTTATAGTTTTTATTTCACTATCAATTAGATGTATCTTTGACATTATGGCAGATTCAGTCACATTAAACAATCCTACAGCACCCGTTTGATACATTCTAAGGTTAGCAATAAAATGCATCCCACCATCATAATTTCCTTTGAATGGTCTATCTGAAGTTACACCTATTCCGCTCCAAAAATGAGCATTTAAATCAATATTGTCTATTTGCTTGAAATAAACATTTTCAAATGAGTTTTTCATACTATCCTTAGAAAGTTTTGCTAATTGCTCAGCAGTTGCGATTGTGTATGGATCTGTTTGAGTTCCACTTCCGCCTGCATATGAGTCTGCTGCAAATTGATCCCATGTTTTTTCCACCCAAAGAGCAGTTAGAGTGGCATCGTTTTGCCCAAAAGTAAATTTTTGACTAGTCCATGCTATAGTATTATTTGTCACATCCATAATAACAATATTTTTTAAATCAAAATCATAGATGATTTTATTTTCTGTTGAATTTTTTAAATCTCCTGTCCATATTGCAAACAAGGGATTAGTCTCTCCTAAATCGCAACTTGTATATAATACTTGCGACATTTCATAATACTTCCAACCATTTGTTTTTCCATAAAAAGTATTACCACAAGGTGTAGCCCAATCGTTTTCTAGCCTTGAGTGACGAAAATCTATACCAACACCACCTTGCAAGGTATTTATTCGAACACCATAACTTATTTGATATTCATGACCATCAACAAAAGTATATTTATCAAACATACAGGTCAGCCATTGGCTTGAAGAAGGTTTATCATATTCACCATGGAAATTCATGTAAACACTTCCATCATTATCAACTCTAGAATTAGTAGTAAAGCCTCCTTTGGCAGGCATTCCAGAAACTAAATTACCACCATACTCCAACTTCCAACCAGCAAAATTAAACCCTTCTCGAATAGGGTTTTGCAAATTTAAAACATAATCATTTGCTTTTGTGATTGATTGTACAGAAGAATCTCCTTGACAACTCCCTCCATTTGGATTTATTGTCAAAGTACTAACAATTATGAAGATTGGAAAGTTATCATTATGCCCATTATATATCTCCCAAACATTAACAAAATCCCAAGGATATTCTCTATCCCAATTTGAAGACGTTCTATACCATGTAATGACTTTTACTTGCTCCATAGTAACTTTTCCTATAGTACTAGCGGAACTTCCACCTGGAGATGTAAGATCGCAGTTTCCTCCAAAATAGCACTTGCTTAATAAAAGAGAAGTACTACTACCTATAATTGCCCTTGCAGACGAATTTCCTAAAATATTTCCGACATTATAACAATTTACTATCTTTGAATTAGCGTTTAAATTTGCTGAACTTCCTCCAATTCCACCACAAATTGTGGCTGCCATAATGTTTCCTGTGTTATAACAATTGGCTACCAAAAACAAATTAGTAATATAGCCAACTATCCCTCCTACATAATTATATCCTTCTATAAGTCCCCTATTATAACAATTCATTATAAAAGAATCGTCATCTAAATTTGTTGAGCCAATAAAATATCCAACTATTCCTCCGACATATCTGCCATCGCCATTTCGCGTCAATTTCCCACTATTTGAACATTGTTCTATTACACACCCTGCAATATTACTATCTTTAAATGCAGTAATACGTCCAACTATTCCACCAGCAAAATCTGATGAAACACTGATTTCTCCACCTTTAAAATGGCAATTAGAAATTAAACACGCAAAAGAAGCATTTCCTATAATTCCGCCTACAAAAGTAGTTCCTCGAATATATGAATTTTCAACAACCACATCACCAATAATGGCCTCTTCTATCACACCAAATAAACCAAGATTTGCGTTGGAGTTTATATAAATATTAGAAATTGTATAATTTTTACCATAAAACCTACCTTGAAATGTATTTGTTATTGTTCCAATCGGTGTCCAATAATAATCTTTCATATCCAGGTTTTTTGTCAATCTAAAAACACAATCAGAATATTGGCCTTGATTTACTCTATATGCTACTGCGGCTAATTCTTTTTCAGAGGTGATCAAATAAGGATCTCTAAAAGTACCTTCTCCTGCCCAAATAGAAGTGCTACAATTATCTATCCAATTTCCGCTATTTGTTGGATTAGGCCATGCCGCATTTGTTGACAAATCATTTTTTAGAGAGTTAAAAATCCCCCCCCGCCAAGAATGCACTTCCTGCACCCAGCAGAAGGGAAACAAGGATAATTAACATACTATACAATTTTGTTTTCATATGTTTTATTTCCTTTATTAAATTTATATAAATAATTTTACAACTTTTTGAATCTTAAAGCAAGCAAATTTTACTATAAAAACAAATTCATTTAATTTATATCAAATATAGCAAACAAAAAACACGATATTTTTATCGTGTTTTTAAATTATCATGTTATTACATAGAAACTTGAACTTTAACACCAGGTCCCATTGTTGTTGCAACTGTAACTGATTTAAGATAAGTTCCTTTTGCGGCTGCTGGTTTAGCCTTAACAAGTGCTTCAACTACTGTATTGAAGTTATCTACAAGTTTATCTTTACCAAAACTTACTTTTCCTAAGATAACATGTACAATATTGTTCTTATCAAGTCTATATTCCACCTTACCTGCTTTTGCTTCTGTGATGGCTTTAGCAACATCCATTGTTACTGTACCACTCTTAGGGTTTGGCATTAAGCCTTTTGGTCCTAAAACTCTAGCAACGCGACCTACAAGTCCCATCATATCTGGAGTAGTGATACAAACATCAAAATCTACCCATCCACCTTGAATTTTAGAAACAATTTCTTCTGCTCCAACAAAGTCTGCACCTGCTTTAGCAGCATCATCAGCCTTATCACCTTTAGCGATAACCAAAACTTTAAGAGTTTTACCAGTTCCGTGAGGAAGTACACAAACACCACGAACTTGTTGGTCTGCTTGTCTACCATCAACACCAAGGCGAACATGAAGTTCAACTGTTTCGTCAAACTTAGCCTTTGGCATATCTAAAAGA
The DNA here is from genome assembly GCA_947090235.1 of uncultured Bacillota bacterium. Lineage (GTDB taxonomy): Bacteria > Bacillota > Clostridia > Christensenellales > UBA1242 > Caccovivens. The sequence continues at coordinate 19,476 of CAMUNJ010000002.1, read as the reverse complement.
GTTTGCATTGCAGAAGCAACATCAAAAGAAGTTTGATTTGAAGCAACTTCCACAGCCTTTTGATATCTTTTACCTAACTTTTTCATACAAGTCCTCCTTAGTCAACAACTGTGACGCCCATGCTTCTAGCAGCGCCTTCAATCATAGACATAGCAGACTCAATTGATGTACAGTTAAGGTCTGGCATCTTAGTTTCAGCGATTTGCTTGATTTGAGCCTTTGTAATTTTTCCGACTTTTGTTTTGTTTGGTGTTGCAGACCCTTTTTCAAGACCAATAGCCTTCATAATAAGTATAGCTGCTGGTGGAGTCTTAAGCACAAATGTGAAACTTCTATCTTTATAGATAGTGATCACTACTGGAATAATCATTCCAGCTTGAGAAGCAGTCTTCTCATTAAATTCTTTTGTAAAGCCCGCGATGTTAATTCCATGAGGTCCAAGAGATGAACCAACTGGAGGTCCCGGAGTGGCTTTACCTGCAGGTAATTGTAATTTAACTACTGCAGAGATTTCTTTTCCTGCCATTTTTTCCTCCTTTAAGTGGTTTCCGACGGGTTGCAGTTCCCATCTCCCACATTTTTAAAACGAAAGCGACTTTCTTTCGTTATATATCAAGCGGCAAAGCCGCGATATACCAATTTATTCAATTTCAGGTTGAGCAAGATGTAGTTCATTAATAATACGACATGTCACATTATAATTATCTGTATCTTCTAGCGAAACTGCTTTTGCTAATAATTTATCATTTTGCATAGTAGAAGAAATATCAAGTTTGTAAAGAAGACTTTTTTCTTTATTCTTTTCTTCACTTATTTCTTCATCTGAAGTAATTTTAAGTTCTCTATTTTCGCCTCTAAGATAAAAATAGTAGTTTACTACACCTTTTTCAACAATTTCAGCCAAGCAATTCCCTACAAGAACACCTTCATTGCCTTGTTCATCAATACTATCAATGATAATTTCAGATTTGGCTCTAAATGTGTATAAAGATGCAACATTTTCACAATCCTTTTCATCTACAAAACGAATAATTTGTGCACCATGTAAACTTCTAGATTTTTCAAAGCCCTTCGAAACTTTAGTTTTTCCTGGTTTATTTATATATTTTTGATAAAATTTTTCATAATTAGTCATATTTTATATTGACCTCCATTTTAATAATACAACAAAATTCAAAAAAGTCAATATGATTAGTTTATTTTTCTCACTTGATTGAATTGCAAATCAACAGATGTTTCTCTTCCAAACATTTCAACATTTACTGTTAATAAGTTTGCTTCTGGATTTACAGCAACTACCTGTCCAACCATTCCATTAAGAGGACCATCAATAACTTCTATTTTATCATTAACAGCAAGATCGGTTTCAACCTTAATCTTTTCAAGACGAAGTTTCATAACTTCTTCCTCATTCAAGGCAAGTGGGCGACCTTTTGGGCCAACGAAACCTGTAATACCTCTAGTTCTAGTTACATTATGCCAAAGGTCATCAGCATATTTCATTTTAACTAAGATATAGCAAGGCATTGCTTTGCGTTGAACAAGAACTTTTTTGCCATTTTTTTCTTCGACAACATCTTCCATAGGAATAACAACATCAAAGATACGATCTTGAAGATTAAACTTTTCTATAACTGTTTCAAGATTTTCTTTAGCAACATTTTCATAACCAGAAAATGTATGAAGAACATACCATTTAGCAGCCAAGTCATCGCTATATGCTACTTCTTCACCAGTAAGAGCATTGGTTTTCTTGATTTTAAGTCTTTCAGGAATAACCTCATTTGCCTGGTCTTGATTTTCGCTATTTTCAACTTGACCATTTACTATTTGATCTAATAATTCTTTTTCTTCCATAATCTACCTCTTTTTAACTGAATGGAATGAATGGTTTGCCCATCAAAGCACTTGAAAGGAAACCAAACAACAAGTCAAGACATAATAACACTACTGCAAAAATAAGAACAACAGCGATAACAACGCCTGTCTTTTTAACAACTTCAGGGAATTTAGGCCATGTCACTTTTTTAAGTTCGCTAACAGTTTCCTTACTGCGACGCTTTAAACCTTTCTTTTCCTTCTTTTCTTTTTTAGGCTTTTTCTTGTCATCTTCTTTTTTATTGTTCTTTTTGTCAATAACTGGTTTATCCTTTTTGGAAGAAGTTTGAGTTTTAACCTCAGTCTCTTTGGCTTCTTCTTGAATCTCTTGGACAACCATTTCGTCTGCATTTAAGTTGGCATTAGCCTCTTCAACAACGATTTCATCTGGTGTACTTGATTCAACTTCTTCATTTGCAGAAAGTTTCACCTCTTCATTTTCTAAAGCAGAAATTTTTACAGGTGCTTTTTTGTCTTTCCTTTTAGTCATAGTTCCTCCCGCTTTTTACTTTGTTTCTTTGTGAACAGTTCTCTTTCCACACTTTGGACAGAATTTTGTAATTTCAATTCTTTCAGAATTGTTGCTACTATTTTTGCTTGTAGCATAATTTCTTTCTTGACATTCAGTGCAAGCAAGTGTGATGTTTTTGCGTTTTGGTGCTGCCATAATTTATCTCCTAACAAAAAACTAACACCCCGAATGAAGTGTTAGCATGATTTTAACATATTAAACAATGTTTGTCAAGTCTTTTATAATCTTTTATCAAAATATTTTAATATTTATTAATCAATCACTATGTTTAACTGACGCTACTTCTTTGTCTGAAATTGACACACAAATAAGCATACAAGTTTCGTCTTTATTAAGTTTTTTTACAATACTATCATAATCTGTTGGAAGATTATAATCAAGATCAAACTTCAAAGCATAAGCAAGATAAGACCTCAAAAATCCCTCAGCATACAAATACGCCTCTTCCATAACATTACCTTCTGTTGTTATATCAATATCTGGAAAAAAAACTTTTACTTCATCATTATCATGATAAAAAACTGCAGGGTATAAAAATCTTTGCATATTTTAGGCTCCTATTAATTTTGATTTTACCATAAAAGTTAAAAAAATCAAAATAATTTATGAAATTTTTATAGATTTTATCAAAAAATACTAAATTTTAATCAAAAATCGTTTTCAAAACCTAATTCTTCTATCTTTTTATTGTTCCTCATTAAAGCAGAAATACTACCGCATCGCCTTATATTATCCCCATAATAAAAAGCATGAGGTATTAAATCATCAAATTGTACAATCCTTCCTGTATCATCTTTGCTCCGAATAAAATCCTTTGTTTCTTTTCTTTGTGGAGCAAGAGTAGTTTTATGAAAAATCAACCTGCTATTAAATATTTGTGGCCTTAGCGTCTTCATATCAGCCATAACTTTTTCTTGATAAATCTTCAATTCAAGAGGAATTCTATCAAATAAATCTTGAGAAAGTTTTAATGACTCCTGTATTTTGTCTTGTAAAATTTGATATCTATTATTACAAGAACAAACTTGTATCATTTCCTCTAAAATTTTTGTTTGTTGAATCATAGTATGAAATTGACAAAATCTTATAAAAGCCTCTTCTTTCAATCCATCTTCTTGATTAACCCTTTTCTTAATTCTATGCCAACTATGAGCACTTAATAATCGCAAAGTAGTCATTATATCATAAACTTTATGTATTTCTTTTTTTGCAATCGGCTTATTCTTTTTAAATATCTCTTCCAGCCTTCGCAAGGTGTAAACATTTGCCGTTTGATTACTTAATTCTTCTATTAAATCTAAGTACTTCATAACCCCTCCATGATTTAAAAAAAGGGGAAAACTCCCCTCTCTAAAATAAACTATGTGAATTATAAATCAAATTCAATTCCAATATTTTTAGATTTGTAATCGTTTGTGGTTTGACCTTTAACATTGCCAAATTGAGTTCCAAAATGTTTATATGCTTCTTTTGCAAGAATAGTTGCAGTTAATTTTGATTCAAGTTTTACCATAATTATTTCCTCCATTTATGCTTGTATTATAGCACACTTTTGAGCAAATGTAAATACCTTTTTTAAAAATTTTTAAAATATTTTCAGACCGCTAAAATTAGAAATATAAATATCTGCCTTTTGTTGATAAAACAGTCTATTTTCCCATAATTTTACATAAAAACTTCAAATTTTTTAAAGAAATTTCAAAAAAGGCTTGACACCCCCCCCCGAGTATAATAGGAATTGTGGATAACTTTTTTATCTAAATTTAGGAGGTAAAATATGGATAAAGACAAAATAACGACAGGATTATGTTTAGGCTTGTCTACAGCAATAATTGGCGGAATTTTTATTTTTGTAGGCATTAATTCTGCAATCAAAAAACAAGAAGCAAAAGCATACGAACAATCCTATGCGATTATCCAAGAATTAATTGATAAAAAAGAAACTATAACTGAAATTGATGACATTTTTGAATTTGTAGAAGCTGCTGACCAAATCAAAACAAAGGTTAATAAATTAATAAAGCCATACAACTCTCGTGCAAAAGAACATGTAGAAGAAAGATTGTTTGATGTTCAACAAGCTGCCGTTAATAAAATTCTGTATATCGCATTCGACAACACTCTTGAATCTTCAAACTTTTTAAAACTTGGGTCTTCAGGTGTTGAAAAATATGGAGATGGCTATTCATGGACTAAAACAGAAATAAAAGCCAAGGAAGGAAATAAAGACTATTATAGCGTTTATGAAAGCATTTCAGACAAAAAATTTTATCAAGCAGCAAGCAAGCCTGCAACTGCGTTTATAGCTCAAACTGGAACTCCAATAAGATTTGACACTCAAACAATAACAAGTGAAGGTGAGTTATATGGTCGTTATACAAATACTATGAGTTATAAGACCAACATTTACAACTTCCTGCCCGATTTTGTAGTGGACGACACTGAAACAATCTCACTCTCAAACGAAAATGAAACTTTAACTATTTCAACCACGTGCCCAATAGATCGAGGATCTCCAAACCTTCAACGCCAAACCTTTTCATTTACAATTGACGAAAATAATTGTTTGACCAACTATTTTGTGTCGAATTGTAGCAGAGATTGTTCATATACGTTTACAAACTTAGATGAAGATGAATTTAATCACTTAAAAGAAATTATGCTTGCAAAATATGATACAATTGAAGCATCAAATAGTCAACAACAATAAAAAACACGGAGATTTCCGTGTTTTTTGGTGCATTATGCACCTTTTTAGTCGTGCATCATCTAGTTCGAGGGTGAATTAATTATGGCTTGAGTTTCAAATACACCCCATTGAAAATCGTCGAACATCTGGTTCGTTACATGCGTTCAGGAAGTTCAATTCCCAAAACATTAAGTGCTTGAGTCAGCTCTTTCTTAACTAGTTTAAGAAGTGAAACATAACTTGCTTGTTTTTCTTTGTCACTTTCATTCAAAATGTGGTGATTGTTATAGAAAGTTGAAAAAGCGGATGCCAAATCATAAGACGCCAAACAAAGAGCATTGAGTGAGCGATCTTGATAACAAATCTCATAAGCATTTATAAGTTTTAAAATTGCTAAAATTATGTCGTGTTCTTCTTTATCTTCAATTTGAATTTTTCCACCCTCAATATCTACCTTGTTTAAAATTGAGTTTATACGAGCAACAGTGTATTGAATATATGGCCCAGTCTTACCTTCAAAAGCAAGAAATTTATCTAGATCAAAAACATAATCTTTGGCAATTGTGTTTGAGAGGTCGCCAAATTTCATTGCTCCAACACCAATTTTTAATGCTAAATCACGACTAACTTCAACCCCATTAGATTTTAATTTTTCGCTAGCCTTTTCTACAAGCATATTGATAATATCTTCAAGTTTAATTGTATCACCACTGCGAGTTTTGAAAGGTTTGCCATCTGCACCATTCATTGTACCATAGCCAATATGAGTGAGTTTTTGTTTTTCTGGAGAAATGCCAGAAAGTTTGCAACAACGAAAAACCTGAGTAAAATGTTGTGATTGACGATTATCAACAATATATTGAATTTCATCAACATTGTTATAATTCTCATTACGCATCAAAATTGTTGCAATGTCTGTTGTCGCATAAAGATCTGCCCCATTATGCTTTTTAATAATTGCAGGAGGCATAGGATTTTTATACATTTGAGGGTCATCAGGATTTTTCTTTGGAATTGGAATATGTTCCCCCTCTCTGGCTACATCAACAATTAAAGCCCCTTCGCTTTCACGAGTCAAACCTTTTTCAACAAAAAGATTAACTGCCCTGTCAATATATTTACTTGCATCGCTTTCGCCATACCAAAGATCAAAAGTTGCCCCTAGCTCGCCATAATGTTGTTTAATTTTTGAAACTGAAACTTCACGAATTTTCTTGTAAATTGTAAAATATGGCTCTTCTTTCTTTTGAATTTTTAATGTAATATCTTCGGCTTGTGCTAAAAACTCTTTATCTTCGTTCTTTCTTGCACTTGCTTTTGGATAGGCTTCATTAAGCATATCTAAAGTAATTTCTGGCTCTTTTCCTTTCCCAGTAAAATAATAGTCTAAAACTCCGTCCAGCTTTAATTGAAGTTCAGTCAAACCCATTTGTAGTCCCCAATCACCAAGATGAACATCAGAGATTACTTCATCACCAAAAATACGATAAAGTCGCTTCAAACCCTCACCAATTATAGGACTACGCAAATGCCCCATATGTAATGCTTTTGCAACATTCGCACCACCATAATCCATAATGATTTTTTTTGTATTTTTGTGTTTTTCAAGTCCGCCAAGTTCTGCTACTAAACATTCCTCAGCCACCTTCTCGAGTGATTTTTGTGTGAGTTTTATATTGATAAACGCAGGTTTAACAGCCTCAACAGTTATAATTTCGTTTTCTTCAATATTATTGACAATTGTTTCTGCTATTTCAAGTGGATTTTTGCCAATTTTTTTAGCAAGTGCAAAAGCATTGTTGCATTGAAAATCACAAAGCTCAGGCAGATTAGAAAAAGATACTTTCATTTCAGCATCTTGTAGTCCTGCCTTTTTGCACGCCTCATTCAATAAATTTTCAATTTCTTCTTTAATCATTTTTTCTCCGTTTGGTCTTTCAATTCATTCCTCAATTTCATCCAAAGTTTGCCAAGTTCATTTCTGCCATCTCTATTTGGCCCAATCCCCCAAAAATCGTCTTTTGGACTATCTTCACAAATTATATAATCTTTTGTTTCAAGGAGTTTTTGTTTTACATATGGATTTTGTTCCAATTTCGCTATTAACAACTCTTCCATAATTGAAACATTAACCACTTTCCAATCTTTTCTTTGTTTATCTTGATTTGCAAAAGCAATTCTTTTTGCCTGATCTGCTGACAAACACTCTGTGATTTGCATTGCAATTTCTGGTGCAGTATCAACAAATTTCATTGCTTGGTATGCATGCTCCACTGTTGGATATTTAATACCCCTATAAATAAATCCAAACGATGAAAAATTATCAAAACAAAAGAACTCTCTAGGATAAAAACCAATAAATTTTTGTTCTTTTATATTATCAGCCAACCATAAATCTCTATAACAATCTAAAATTATCATTTCATTTTCTTCCTTTTAAAACTAAATTTGAATATTAATTTCGAAGCCTTTGCTTGCAACCAGTGAGAAATTAATATTCAAATTTAGTTTAACGATCTTCTCGCTTCCAAAGCCCTTTCAAGTGTCACTTCGTCTGCATATTCAATATCAGAGCCCATTGCAACACCTTGAGCAAGGCGTGTCACTTTGACGCCAAGTGGTTTTAAAATTTTTGCAATATACATTGCTGTTGCATCACCCTCAACATCAGGATTAGTTGCCATAATCACTTCTTCAACGCCGTCCTCATTAACTCTTGCCAAAAGCTCACGAATTTTTATATCTTCTGGACCACGATTTTCAAGCGGGCTTATTGTGCCAAACAATACATGATAAACTCCGTTATAACTTTTTACGCGTTCCATTGAGATTATATCTTTTGGGTCTTTAACAACGCAGATAATTTTGCGATTGCGGTGTTTGCATATTGGACAAACTTTTTCGTTTGTGAAATTGCCACAAACTTCGCAAAAGCCAACATTTTCTTTTACATCTTTTATTGCGTCAACAAAAGCATCAGCACGAGATTTGCTACCCTCGATAATTGAGTAAGCATATCTTTGTGCCGTTTTATAGCCAACACCTGGAAGAGTACGAAACTGCTCTATAAGTCGTTCAATAGATTTTTCTTGCATTACATCATTCCTGGCATGCCTGGCATTGCATCTTTTTCTGCCCTAGCAATTTGAGAAATACAGTCATTAACTGCACTTGCAACTAAATCTTCAAGCATTTCAACATCGTCAGGATCAACAACTTCAGGCTTGATTTTGATTGATTTTAATGTTCTATTACCAAGCATTTTTATTTCAACCATTCCGCCACCAACTGATGATGTAAACTCTGTGTTATCTAATTCTTCCTTTTTTCTTGCAATATCTTCTTGCATTTTTTGGGCTTGACGCATGAGTGCTTGCATATTGCCTCCGCCAAAACCGCCTCCAAATCCATATGCCATAATCTTTCTCCTTTTTGTTTGTTCGAATTTCTTTTCTTTGAATCAAAAATATCACATATAAACTATTGCTCTTTTCCACAATGCTTGCAGAATTTCGAATCTTCTTCAACTTTTTTGCCACAATGTCTGCAATATTTATATTCTTTTAACCCTTCTTTTATTGCCTTTGCTGTTTTTGTAACTGCCCCACTCGCGATATCCGCTGAAGTATTTGCCATATCAGTCAAATCTTCTTTGTTATCTTCTTGTATATATTTTGCTGTTTTTATCATAGTTTTGTTAATATTTGTCATATATCCAATAAAAAAACAAGGAATTGAGGAAAATGCAATTATCATTCCTGGAACAAACAACGCTGGATTTGGTCCAACTGCACGACCACCCCATGTTTGTGGAAATACAGCCGTTCCTAATATAATTAGAACAATCCCCACAAGCAATAAAATTGGTGCTATTACCTTTAAAACTTTAAATACTTTCGGTTTTTTATTTTCGTTCATTTTAATTTTCTCCTTTAATCTTTTATAGTTAAGTAATCTCCAACAAGTTTTTGCAATTTTTGTATGTCTTCCTCTTGTGGTGTGAGTTTATGCTCAATGATTTCAACCTTTAAAGAAAGGTCTAACCCCTGCCAACGCAACGCGTTTTCAATTTCGCGTCTGCCATCAGCGAGAAGATTTGCAAGCATACCATCACCCGCTTTAACAATCAAATTTTGTCCGTCAAGTGCAACATCGGTTATATCTCCACAAGCAACATGAAGTGCAACTTGATGATGCTCCTTTAAGAACAATACCACCTTGCCCCACACATTTTTAGGAGACAACTGCCCTATATTAGCCGTCTGTTTTAGTTTTTTTTTGCGTTTTCTACACTTTCGCCAAGCATAGCAGATAAAGCAAGTGTTTCTAAAAGCAATCTTGGACTTAAAGTATAGCGAAGTTCATTCTCAGCACCAGCAAACACTTGCATGTATGAAAGAAGTTTTTTCTCTTCAAGTTTGCTTGCTTGAACTTTATACTTTTCAAACACCTCTTCTGGAAGATTTAAAATCTCGTTTGGTCTTTCGCAAGATGATACAACAAGAAGGTTTCTTGCGTGCTTACTAAGTTCTCTTACAAAAACACTCAAATTCTTGCCAGTCTTGTCAAGTTCATCAACAAAACTTAAAACTCCGCCGATGTCTTTGTCTGCCATCAGGTCATAAAATCTTAACAAGAGGTCATAGTCAGTAGTGCCAAGCACTTTCAAAACATTTTCTTTTGTCACAATGTTTTCAGAATAAGAAATAACACAGTCGGCAATTGAAAGTGTATCACGCACACTGCCTTCACCTGCCGAGGCAATAAGACGAAGTGCATCCTCTTCATACTTAATACCTTCTTCACATAATATTTTAGCAAGAAGTTTAGTTAGTTCAACAACGCTGACAAGCCTGAAGTCAAACCTAACACATCTAGAAAGAATAGTTGCAGGAAGTTTATGAACTTCTGTTGTAGCCAAAATGAAAATGACATGCGCTGGTGGCTCTTCCAAAGTTTTGAGCAGTGCATTGAATGCAGAGTCAGTCAACATATGCACTTCGTCAATGATATAAACTTTATACTTTGCACCGACTGGCATAAATTTAACTTTTTCTCTTATTTCACGCACATCATCAACTCGGTTGTTTGAAGCCGCATCAATTTCAATAATGTTGATATCGCTTTCACCATCAAGTCGCTTGCAAACTTCGCATTCTCCACAAGGTGAGCCGTTATGATTGTTCTCGCAATTAACCGCCTTTGCAAAGATACGGGCAATTGAAGTTTTGCCTATTCCGCGTGAGCCTGTAAAAAGATAGGCATGACCAAGTTTGCCAGAAGCCACTTGATTTGCAAGTGCTTTGGTGATATGTTCTTGTCCAATAACATCTTCAAAATTTTTAGGTCTATATTTTCTATATAATGCCTGATGTTCCATTTTTTCTCCTGTTTAAATAATAACATAACTTTTGTTTTATGACAAGTCTTTTTAGAAATTAAAGATATTTATAAAACCCATAATCTTCTTTATAGCCGATTTTGTGATAAAACTTTCTTGCCGATTGATTATCACTGTCACAGCCAAGGAAGATAAAATCTACGCCTTTTGATCTACCAAAATCTTCAATATATTCCATAATCTTTTTCCCAACATGTTGCCCTCTATATTCAGGCGCAACACGCAAATTCCAAAGCATTATGATAAGTTTTTGTTTTTCAACAATATCGTGATTTAAAACTACCGAACAAAAACCAATCAATTTGTCCCCTTCAACCGCTGAAACAAATTTATAATCTTCATTATTCTGTAATTTTTTAAATTCTTTTGTCATTCCTTCAACATCTGTTTCAATGTGGGTGTCGCCATTATGATATTGTCTATAAAGCCAAGGCAAATCTTTCAAATCTTCTAAAATTGTATCTCTTATTACCATTGTAAATCCTTTTAGCACATGTTGATAAGATTTGCAAAACCATTTGCATCTAAACATGCACCACCAACTAATATTCCATTTATTTCCTTTGCACGCATTATGCTTTGTACATTTTTATTGGTTATACTTCCGCCATACAAAACTTGCGTTTCTTTGCCTGCTTTTGGGGAAAAATCATCACTCAAAACTTTACGGATTGCTTTAACTGCATATTCTATTTCCTTAATTGTAGCACTTTTACCACTTCCAATCGCCCAAATAGGCTCATAAGCAATCGTTACTCTTTCAAGTTCATTTTCATAAAGCCCTTTCAAAGCCTCTTCAAGCTGGTTTTTTATAGTTTCTAAAGTTTTTAAAGTATTCTTTTCTGTCAAACTCTCACCAACGCAAAGAATAACATTTAAGCGGTTTTTTAAAGCAATTTTAATCTTTTTATTGATAATTTTGCTATTTTCTTTAAATTTTGTGCGTCTTTCACTATGCCCAACAATAACCGATTGAACTCCTGTCGACACAAGCATTTTGCCATTGATTTCACCAGTGAATTTACCTTCTTCTTCATCAGAAAGGTTTTGTGCACCCAATTTTATGCTGCTATCTTTCAAAAAATAATTCCCAACAGCCAAGGATGTGTAAGGCAAGCATAAAGTTATTTCCGCCTTTTCTTTATCAACTTTGCTAAGAAATTCTATCATATATTGTTTTGTTTCCTCAACAGTATAGTTCATTTTGAAATTTGCTATAATTTGTTTCATATCGTCTCCTAGTTTTTCTTTTCTTGTAAAGAAAAGAAACAAAAGAAATTTAATCTTTAACGCTTTTTAAATTTGCACATACTAGATTTCTTCGTTTTTGTTTACTTGCAAATTCTGCAAAGCGTTAAAAAACTTAAATATATTTTATTCTCTCTAATTTAACAAAAATTTTATATAAATAATTAATTGTTATCTTATCTTTTCTTGTATAACTTCAACGCAACTCAAACTGCCTTCTTCAATAAACTTGAGTGTTGCTCCTCCCCCTGTTGACAAAAAGTTAATTTTGCCTGCAAGCCCACTCTTTTTTACTGCACTTATACTATCTCCGCCACCAACTATAGAAAAAGCATTACTATCTGCAATTGCTTTTGCTATTTTAAATGTCCCCTCTTTGAATCTCTCGTCTTCATACTTACCTAAAGGGCCATTCCATAAAATTTGTCCTGCAGAAGCAATTTCATCGCTATAAAGTTTTATAGTTTTAGGGCCAATATCATAACCTACCATATCTTCAACCATAAAATCTACAACTTCTTTCTTTTCCTTTTTGTCGCTTAAACGAACTGCTACATGGTCAACTGGAAGTAGAAGTTTTTTATTTTTAGACTTAGCATAATCCAAAACTTCTTTTGCAGTCATAATTGATTCAACGCTTGTCAAACTTGAAGCAACAGCAGTTCCACTTGCAACTAAGAATGTATAAGCCATTGCTCCACCAAGCAAAACTGTATCTGCAACATCAAGAAGTTTTTTAAGCATTTTAATTTTATCTTTAACCTTTGCCCCTCCAATAATTGCAACAAAAGGGCGTTTTGGATTTTCTAGGCAATCTGTTAGATGCGTAATCTCTTTTTCCATCAAAAGCCCAATAGCATTTGGCAACAATCTAGCAAGGGCATAAATTGACGCGTGTTTTCTATGTGAAACTCCAAAAGCATCATTAACAAAAATGTCTCCAAGTTTTGCAATTTTTCTAGCAAAACTCATGTCGCACTTTTCTTCTTCCTCATAAAATCTCACATTTTCAAGAAGAAGGATATCCCCATCATTCATTGCCTTTACTCTGCCTTCGGCTTCAGGCCCTATAACATGATTTGAAAAATAAACCTTGTTTGGAAAAGATTTCATAAGAAATAAAGCGATAGGCCAAAGCGATTTTCTAATATCAAAACCATCGGGTCTTCCAAGGTGTGATACCAGCACAACTTTTGCACCTTGTTCTGAAAGATATTTGATGGTAGGCTTTGCCTCGATAACTCTTGTATAATCCAAAATTCTACCATTGTCATCTACTGGCACATTAAAGTCAACTCTAACTAATACAACCTTGCCTTTAAGTCCAACCAAATCTTTTATTGTTCTTTTCATAACTCCTCCAATTTATATTAAGTTTACTACAAAATAAGATTTTCTCAAAATATTTTTATAGATAATGATATTGTTTAAATTTATTTTATATTAATATTTCTTTCAAAATCTCTAAACTTTTGTCTATGCTTTCGCTTGTAGCAAGTTGAAGCCTTTTTTCGGCTGCCCCCTCAATTCCATACACATACCATAAAAAATGTTTGCGTAAATACATCGTTAACCATTTTTCTTCATAATGCTCACGCAAAATCTCAACATGACGCCTAACAACCTCAAACCTATCTTCTGGAAGAGGTTTGTTTTTAAGTTCGTCAAAAATCCAAGGTCGTCCACATGCTCCTCGACCGATCATAACAGCGTCTACACCTGTCGCTTTCATATTATCAAAACTTGCCTTGTCAACAACATCACCATTGCCAATAACTGGAATGTTTACGCTTGCCTTCAATTTTGCGATAGCCTCATAATCTGCTCTGCCACTATATCCCATGGCTGTTGTTCTAGCGTGGAGGGTTATAAAATCTGCCCCACTTTCTTCACACATTTTGCCAAACTCCACAGAAATATCTTTATCAAAACCGAGTCTAAATTTAACTCCTAAAGGTTTATCTGTCGCCTTTGCACAAGCAGAAATAATCTTGCTTGCGAGAGGAAGATTTTTCATCAAAGCACTTCCCTCTCCATTTTTTACAATTTTAGGAGCAGGACAACCCATATTTATATCAAAAATATCATAATCTTTTAGTAGTCCAAGCGAAAGTGAAGACGCCATTATTTCTGGCTCATGCCCAAAAATTTGTGCCACCTTTATCTTTTCTTGCTTAGCACAAATTGTCATATATTCTGTTTTTTTAGGATTATGCATCATTGCTCTGCAAGAAAGCATTTCGCTCCAAGTTGCATCCGCTCCAAATTGCGAAGAAATAGCACGGAATCCAACATCACTCACGCCTGCCATAGGAGCAAGAACAATAAAATCCTGTAAATTCAATTGATTTTTTAACACACAACTATTTTAGCAAATTTCCAAATAAAAACAAACTAATTAACACAATGTTTTAATTTTTTATATGCCCTAAATTTAGTCACTTTTTGTGCTTTTGTCATATAAAAACGCCGAGTGATAGGATTAACTCGCCTAACACTTGGCATATCTTTTACATAAAATTTACCAAAACCATTTATTTGAACAATTTCACCTTTGCGTAAAGCATCTGCAAGTAAATTATTAAATTCATAAAAAACTTTGTCTACATCTTTTTTATCTATTCCGCTTTTCTTGGAAATTATCTCAAACATCTCACTTTTTTTCACCTTCCTGCTCCTCACTTTTGTTTTTGCCGAAAAATCTTAAAAACAAACCTCGAAGCACAGGAAAAGCAAAAATAAAATAACTAACTCCGCCAATCAAGACACCCAAAATCATAATCCATAAATGCGATAAACTTACAGTTGCAAAAAGTTTAACTAATAAAAACATAATTATTGACGCAAGAAGAGGTGTCAAAATATAAAAAGCTGGAATTTTAACAAGCCCTCCCAATTTGATCAAAACCATTATACAGACTATTATCGCAAGCACAATATTAGATATTGGAATAGCAAAAATATTGATAGGACTTGTACCCGCCAAAGTATAAACTAAAATAATTTTAGCAAGCCCCCCAATAGCCGAAGCTATAAAGGAATAAATAAAAAATCCTCTCGCATGCAAAATTGAAAGCAAAAATTGCATGATGGCCGTTAAAATTATGCTGACGCCACCAAGCATAGTAAGTTCCATTGCCTGTGGAAGTAATGTACCAATTGTTGTTGGATAAATAGTTAGATATAAATCCCTGCTTATTGCAACAATTCCAAATGTCAATGGCAGCACAACAGCCCACATAGCAATAAAAGAATTTTTAATTATCTCTTTCTGTCCTTCATAATCTCTCTTAGAAGAAAGGTAAGAAATTTTTGGAAGAAGCGTCATTGCAAGGGCAAGAGAAATAATCAAAGGAAAATTTAAAATTGCTCCCACAACTCCTGTTTGAAGACCAAATAGAGAGGTTGAAAGTTCTTTAGAAAAACCTGCTTTCATAAGCCTAGAAACAATAACCAAACTATCAAATGCATGAGTAAAAGGTATAACTGCTCCACTCAAAGATAGAGGTACAATTGCTCCTATCAAAACAGGAAAATTCCCCTTTTGAACAGGAGTGTCAAACTTAATTCTTTTAAGCGTCACAATGCCGAGATATATAAATGCCAAAAGTTCACTTAAAGTTATGCCTAAAAATCCACCAAAAACACCGCTTGCCACACTGCGTTTAGCAAATATATAGGCAAGAGCCAAACCTAAAACAAGTTTAAAAACCTGCTCTATAATTTGACTAACTGCTGTTGGAACCATATTTTCATACCCTTGAATTATACCTCGCAATACACCAATAAAAGCACCAATAGGAATTAAAACAAGAAAAAGTTTGTAAGATAAAGCCCCTTCACTTACCCCCTGAACATGCGAAATATTATCTGCCAAAATAAAAAATATCAATCCAATCAAAAGAGCAATTGAAGTTGTCAAAATAATTGAAAGCCTAAAATAATCACCAATTTTGTTGCCTTCTCCTCTTGCCCGTGCCGAAGAAACTAGTTGAGAAAGGCTGTTTGTCACTCCACCAGTCACAAAAACTAAAGCCAAGGAATATAAAGACATAACCATTTGAAAAACGCCAATTCCCTGAATACCGAGAATTGAAGTTAATGGCAATCTAAACAACGCACCAAAGAATTTGCAGACAAAACCGCTTATAATTAAAGCGATAGCACCACGCCCAAAACCTTTAAACATAGAAATAATTTGCGATAAAAGGGCAAAAATATTCGAAAATTTTCAAAAAGGGTATTTACAAATGCAAAAAACTATGCTATAATGTGGATGAAAAATCAAACTAGAGGTGTAAATATGGTAATTTTTAACAAACCTTATAATGAAAAATTAGTAAGCACTCACACAGATATCAACCCTGCATCAAGAAGATATAAAGCAAATAATATTCAAGCTCTTCGTGCGATGTATGAGATTTCTAAAAACCATGGCAATATTGACAGCGAAGACTTTGACCCAGATATTAGAGATCTTTTATCAAGAGATAAATTTGCTTATAATAAAGGTGCTAACACAGTTGCTCTTGCAAAAAACCTCAAAAAACTTATCAAAGTTTGGCCTGCTATCGAAAAAGAGCCTAGACTTGGTGCGAAAGTTGCAGGTATGTTAGGTGCTTTCCATACTGCTTGGGACGAATATGCTGATGCTATTGATGTATATGCCGATAATGAAGAATATCCTGTTTATATGGATGTTAATCAATATCTTGAAACATTACTAAGTAAGGTTGATGAAAATGGCAATATAAGCCCAGATATATATAAGACACAGGATGAGTATTATTCACTTGCTACCGACTGGAGAGCGGAAATCAATGTCCAATATCAAAAATATCTGGAACGAAAAAATCAAACTAATCAAGAAGGAGAATAAAAAATCGCTAATTAATTAGCGATTTTTTTATATTCTTATCTCTTGTTCACCAGTTCCATTTATTCTTGATGGTGACTCTGCTGAAACTTGGCGTTCGTATACAGTTTTAGTGATTACAACAGGATTTTTACCTTTGTTGCTTTCGCCCGAGCCCTTATTTACTATTCTTTTAAGAAAATTGTACATGTCGTCATCATTGTTATCTTCCTCATCAGGCTGCTCCGTTAATGGCTTAAAAACATCTAGTTTAGGTAAAGCAGGATCTACTGCAGGTTTTGGAGTTTCACCTTCAAATTTGCTGAAAGGTTTGGCGTCCTCAAGTTTTGGAGCCTTACTGCTTCCACCTGACGATTTTTTCTTGCCGGCATCTTTTTTCTCTTCTTTGTCCTTTTTCTTATCTTTCTTTTTGTCCTTCTTGTCGCCGCCAGCCTTTTTGTCCGCTTTAGCCTTGCCTGCAGATTTATCGCCAGCTTTAGATGTTTTTGCTTCAGATTTGACTGGAGCTTTTTTATCTACCCTTTTGACTATAGGCCTATTCATTTGCTTAGTTCTTATCTCTTCAACCTTCTTGATTGGCGTGCTAAATTCGGCTTTAATAGTTTTAACTTCTTCCTTAGTTTTAACAAAAACCTTTTCCTTTCCACCATACATTTCAATGCTGTCGTCCAAGATTTTTCTTAAAGATAAATATTTCTTTTTCTTATTTGAGCCATCTAAACCTTCAATTTTAACTCTTCGATTGTATTCCTCTATAACTTTCTTGCCAAGTTCCCCCTCACTTTCAAGCAAGGTTAAAATTCGTAACACATAAATTTGACTAGATAAATCCATAATGTCTTCAAGTTCAGCCCAATAGTCTATTCGACCTTGAATTTGCATAACTAAGTTGATAAATCGGCCTTCTTCTATAGTCGAGAAACTTTCTTGCACATTAAAAACTCTTCTTGCTTTATCTTGGAAATCGTCACTTTTAGGCTGAGTAATTTTTGCAATAAAGGTTTTTAAAGTTTGCACATCTCTATAACCATCAACCTTTTCAACCAAGTATAAATATGCTGTTTGGCTTTCTTCGGCCTCTTCAACCTCAATGTAAAAATATAGATCCTTGCCTGAAACATGAGAAAATGCTTCAACAAGATTGTAACCGTTTTGTATCAATTCCTTAGGAAGAAGTGCAAGATCGCGTCTTATCTTTTCACTAATAATATACTCACCATTATCATTGATTTCACCAACTAATCTATTGTAAGCCTCAAATTCTTTAATACAAGTTTTATAATAATCAATTTCTTCTGGTGAAGTTAAAATTTCATTGCTATCAAATACCCTGCAAGTAGTTTGAGGAGTATTAATTCCAAATGCAATATTATTACTTTCCTTCTTTGGCATAAAAACCTCGCTTTGTTTTATTTTACTATATTTGAAAGAGAATATCAAGAACTTTTTCATAAATCAATATAAAAAACATTTGTTATCTTTTCTAAGATTACAAATGTTTCTCAAATTCTATTCTGCAACAATATTAACATTGATTTTAGCGGTTATTTCTGGATAAATGCGAACAACAACTTGATATGATCCTATCGCCTTGATAGACTCTTTAATCTCAATTTTTTTCTTATCTATTTTAAAACCTTGTTTTTCAAGCCCCTCAGAAACTTCCTTGTTTGATACAGACCCAAAAGTTTTGCCATTTTCTCCACATTTAATTGAAAGTGTCACAGTTTTGTCTTGTAACTTTTTTGCAAGTTCTTTTGCCTCGGCAATCTCAGTTGCTTTATGGAAAGCCTGAGATGATTGTTTATTTTTATTTTCGCTCATAGCACTATTATCTGCAAGTTTAGCCGCTCCTGTTTTAAGCAAAAAGTTTTTTGCATAACCATCACTAACTTCTTTTATTTCACCCTTTTTGCCTGTACCTTTAACATCTTTTAATAAAACAACCTTCATAAACAACTCCTTTGATTTTATTTTAAGTTAATTTGATTGTTTTGTCAATCTTTTGGCTATAATTTTGAGCAAGGAGAAAAGAAAATGGACATTAGATGCAGAAAAACAAAATGTATACACAACGACAGATACACCTGCAAGGCTAGAAAGATAAGTATAAACAGAGGCATTGTTTGTGGCAGTTATGAGCGTGGAGCAAAAAAGCCTGAGATTGACAGCACCAAGCATTTATTTGAAAAGCCACCAGTTTATGCACCTCAGCGAGACAGCAAGACGGCAGAGATAGTTTGTCGAGCCAATTGTTTATTCAACAAAAACGGAATGTGTGTTTCAAATGGTATAACTGTTAATGCGATAAGCGAAAAGCCTTACTGTGTAAGTTATCTAGAAAAATAAAAGCACCAAATGTGCTGTGATTATCTATTGAGCAAGCCTTACGCTTGGCGACTATCTATTAAGTGTAATTATAAATTTAATTATATTTAATCAACCTTTAAAACAAATGTACTGCAAATATTAAAACACACACTTACAAAGATTTAAACTCCTATCAAATCTTTACATTTAACCTCAAGAAAATCTAACATTAAAATCAGAGTTCTTACCCGATAATTAACTTTTTTTGCTTTAAGAATATTAGATATTGTTTTTACAGACAAACCTGAAAGTTGAGAAACTTGTTTGATTGTCAAGCCTTCTTTTTGCATTTTATTTTTAAAAAATTTCGCTATATTTTTATATACATTCATAAATACTCCTTTTAATAACAAAAACATAATATCACGACAATTAAAAGGTTTTAGGATTATAAATTATTCTTTTTTATAAAAAAATAAATAAAAAAGCCAAAATTTAACTAAAATTAGTTAAATTTTGGCTTTTTTAGTTTTCTTTTGTTT
>CAMUNJ010000001.1 GCA_947090235.1 uncultured Bacillota bacterium | reverse complement strand
TTAGTTTTCTTTTGTTTTTTTTAACGATAAAAGGTTAGTAATACCACCCTTTTTTAGTTGAATGAATAATATTTGATTTTTATATCTGTTTGTTTATAATCGTGCAACATTTGGATTCTATCCAATAACTCTAACTGGAAGAATGAGATATAAAAATTCGTCTTCCTCAGTTGGAACAATAACACAAGGTGTTGAAGATTTATTAAAACAAATTTTAACAAACTCATTTGAATTTACTCTCAAACTTTCAAGGAAATATCTTGGATTGAAAGATATAACAAGATCTTTTCCAGTAACTGTGACAGGAATATTTTCTTTAATATTTCCAAGTTCTGAGTTAGAAGTTATACATAAATTGTTTTCGCGAATATCAAACTTAACAAAGTTATTTTGAGAAGCCTTTGATAGCAATGTTGCTCTCTCTAAAGCTTCTTGGAATTGTTCGGTATTTAAAATAACGAAAGTTTCATAATTTACTGGAATAATTTGTTTATAATTGATATAATCTCCTTCGAGTAGACGAGAAGTTATTTTTGTGTCTCCAAGATCAATCATGATAGTGTAATCATCAATGTAAATATTTATTATGTCATCACTATCGTCAATAAGTTTGCTAATTTCATTCAAACTTCTTGCTGGAATAACTATAGATTTTTTTATATTTGAAGTTATTTTTTTATTTATTCTTGCAAGTCTATAACCATCAAGAGCAACAACACTAAGTTCTTTGTTGTTGATATCAAATAAAACACCTTTCAAGATTGGACGTGAGTCGTCAACAGCAACAGAAAAAATACTTTTACTTACCGCACTTTTAAAATCCTTTTTTGTAATTCCAAAAAATTCCTCTGTTCTAACTTTTTTAAATCCAGGATATTCAACAGGATTATAACATTGTATTACACTTTCACTATCTTCATAACGGATTGTCAATTGATTTTTTTCATTAACTTCAAGTTGAATTTGGCTATTTGTTAAGTTTTTTACAAACTCAGTTATAAATCTTCCAGGAACTACAGTTTCACCTTCAATTTTAACTTCTGCTTTAATTTTCTTTTCAATAGAAAGTTCTGTATCTGTGGCACTCATAGTAAGAGTTCCGTCTTCTGCAATAATTTTTATACCTTCCAAAATAGGGTTTGTAATCTTATTTGAAATTGCTTTGCTAACTCTAATAAAAGCGTCAGAAAGTTCTAAACCTTGACAAGTGATTAACATAAATTTTTCTCCTAAAAATATAAATTTGCTTTTTTCTAGCGTAAAAATATTATAACACATTTTGTAGAATAAAGCAACTTTTTTGCCTTTGATTTTTTTATTGTTCGCGTGCGTGTTGAATATATATTTTAATATTTTTATTTAGTAGTAGTAATATTATTAGGCTGTGTGTAAATGTGGACAACTTTTGTGACTGTATGTATATTGTTGTTATTTTTAATTTTTTATCTTCAATTACACTATATATAGAATTAGAAACAGGAGTGCCTGTGTGGATAAATGGTGGATAAACTGGGGATAAGTAGATAGAAGTTATCCACCTTTCAACATTTTCTTTATTTCGTTTACTAAGGTTTGAGTTTTATGAGATGTCTTCATTCCGTCTGCAATCTTATCACGAGAGTGCATAATTGTTGTGTGGTCACGACCTCCAAACAATTTTCCTATTGAAACAAGTGGCATCTCAAGGAGTTCACTTATAAGATATATTGCAATCATACGAGGTTCTACTATTTCTTTGCTTTTCTTTTTGCCAATTATGTCTTCTTTAGAAACACCAAAATAATCGCAAACACCTTTGATAATTGTTTCTGGAGTATAACCTTCATTTTTGTCTTCTTCTGCTTGACCATTAAAGGCTTCCAAGGCTTCTTCCATAGTTGCAGATTTTTTGCCTAATATGTTTGCTAAAAAATATACCTTTGCAAGCATGCCTTCCAGTTCTCGAATGTTGCTATCTACATGTTCGGCAATGTAGTTGATAACATCATCATCTATAACATATTTTTCAAGTTGACATTTTTTTCTTAAAATAGCAACCTTAGTTTCAAAGTCTGGAGATTGAATATCTTGTAAAATACCGCTAGAAAATCTAGAGACAAGCCTATCTGTTAGTGTAGGAATATCTTTTGGTGGCCTATCTGAAGTCAATATAATTTGTTTGTTGTTTTGATAAAGTTCGTTATAAGTGTTAAAAAACTCTTCTTGAGTTCCCATTTTGTTAGCAATTGCCTGCATATCGTCAACCATTAACACATCAAGATTTCTATATTTAGACCTAAATTCAAGAGTAGCCTTGATTTTAGCATTTGATCCCAAACTTTCTGTGTAAGCATTTACAAATTGTTCGCAAGTTATATAACTAACCTTTAAATTAGGATTAAATTCACGCAAATAATTTCCTATAGCATGAAGAAGGTGAGTTTTTCCAAGACCCACACCACCATAAATAAAGAGAGGATTAAATTTTTCGCCAGGATGTTCCGCCACCGCTCTTGCTGCAGCATAAACAAACTGATTGCTTTTTCCAACTACAAAATTATCAAAAGTATATTTGGCGTTGAATGGATTTTTAGTAAGTTCAACCTCTTTTTTCTCATTTTTTTCGCCGTTTTTTTCAATGTAGGCTATCTCTTCATTTTGATCTAAAACCTCAATTTCAACATTTTCGCCAATAACATCGCAGACAACTTCGCTCAACTTATCCATATAGTTTCTAAGAATTTGGTTTTTAGCAGAACTTGAATTTGTAGCAATAACAAGTTTTTTGTTGTCAACAAGATCTACAACTTTGAGAGGTTTAAACCACATGACGAAAGAAACATTAGAAACTGTAAGTTCAAGTTTTTCAAGTATAGTAGCCCAAATATTTTTTAACTCTTGCATTTCATCCACCTTTTAAATTTACAAAAACAAGTATAAACGCACAATATTTTTTTGTCAAGCATAACTGTTTTGAAAATAAAAATTTAATCTTGACATATGTCTTTATTATGCTATAATATTTTTAAGGAGAAAAATATGGACGGTATTATTAAATCTTTGAATAGTTATTCTTTGACACAAGAAAAATTTGAAGAAATGAATAATGCTTCAAAAAAACTTTAAAAAAGGAAAGAAGATTTTAAGTTTATTACAAAAAGAAAAACAAAAGCAACTTGATCTTATAGATACTCAAATAGAAGAATTAAAAGAAAAACAAAGCCAAATTCAAAGTTGTTATGACCAACAATCAAAGAAAGAAAAAAATAATTTAAATACAAGACTTGCAAATTTTTTGTGGCTTATAAAAAACTTATCTTCAACTAATATCATTTCTAATGATGATATGGCTAATCTACTTTCAAATAAAACAGGAAGCGATTTTACTTTTAAAGTAGATATTCAATCTTCAGGAAGTAGTAATGATTCAATTATTTGGGGAGAATTGAAAGTTATAGTTGATGGAAAAGAAAAGGTTTTAATGAAAGACAAAGAACGTGCTAGTGGATTAGAAATGTGTTATTACTCTAAAAATTCAATGACTAATAAATTACAAAATAAAAACTGGTTTACTACTTGGGCAATGAGAAAGAATGGAATTACTGAGAAGGATTTAGAGAACAATGGATTTGAATGCGAATACTCTCCAGTATTTTGTAAGGGAAATGAAAAACTAGATAACCTTATGTTTGAAGTTGTTGATGAATATATCATAGAAAAAATGACTAACGAAGAAGAACAAAAATAAAAAACATGGCTTAGGCTATGTTTTTTATTGAGGCAATTCTATAAAAGGAACAACTGTCACATTTTGTCTTGGGCATGGAAGGACTTTTGCTTTTGAAGTTTTCATAATAAGATTAAGGTTTTTTATAAACTTGAAGGACATTTGTCCATAAACATTAAAATCAACTTTTTCTTCTCCACCAAAAGAATCACCCAAGAAGTGAACTGTGCTGTTTTCATCAAAATTGTCTTCTTTTATCAAATCTTTGTTATAGGTTTTTAGATATTCATAAATTTTGCTTTCTTCATTATAAAACTGAGTTAAAATGTTGTTGTTTTCTCTTATTTTATTAGAACTTTCTAAAACTGACATTCTATCATCAGTTTGAGAATTTATTGTAAAAGGCTCTAAATTTGTGAACCCATCTCTGTTTGATATAAAACTTATTCCAAAAGATTGTTGCGTTTGAGTAAAGTTGTTATAACCACTAATTTCATTGCTACTTAAATGATAGTTTAAAACTTGACCATCAAGTTCGCTATCTTTTCTCAAAATTTCAACACCGCCTAAACAAGAAAGGTTGTTGTCTTGAATAACTTGGTTATCTATATTTTGAAATTTGTGAATATTGCAATACTTCATTATTAGATTGCCATTTAAAACTTTGATTGCAACTTGATAAGGTTTATTTAGTTCATCGTTTTCAAGCGAGATATAATCATTTATAATTTCTAGATTGTTTAGGGTGGCGGTTGAAGATATTTGAATTTTGAAAGAACCATAAATTTTAGGGCTTTTATAGTTTTTATCTACTCCAATTATGGTGATAGGTTTGTTGATAATATATTCAACATAAACATTTCCATTTGATGATGCAATGTTAAGACCAAGTTCTTTTATATTTTCATTTTCTAAATTCTCTTTAACATCATTATAAACATAAATTGTTTGACCTTCTTCGCAATCGTTAATTGCTTCAGCAAGAGAAGAATAAGAAGTATTTCCAATCTTACAAATAGCCTTTTCAGTGAATGGTGAAGAGCAACCCAAAAAGGCAAAGCAAGGCAATATAAAACATAAAGTTAAAGCAAAAAACCACCACTTTTTCATAATTTTAACTCCTTATATAAAATTATATCTTAAATAAATAATTTTAGCAAACAAATTAAACAAAAAGAAGTTTGATTTTCTTTTTACAAAGTGATATACTAAATGCGTGAAAATAAATACTCTTGAACTTAAAAACTTTAGAAATTATGAAAGACAAATAATTAAGTTTAGCGAGGGGCTTAATGTTTTGGTGGGCAAAAATGCACAAGGCAAAACCAATGTTTTAGAAGCCATCTTTTTTGCTGTTATTGGGAAAAGTTTTAAGGTTAGTAAAGAAAAGGAAACCATTAAATGGGGAGAGGAAATTTCTAATATAAAAGCAATCTTCTCTAGACTTTATAGAGATGTAGAAATAGAATTAATTTTTAATAAATCTTGTAAAAAAGCAATCAAAATTGATGGAGTGTCTATCAAAAAAATTGGCGAACTTTTAGGGAATGTTAACGCAGTGTTTTTTTCACCTCAAGAATTAAAACTTGTAAAAGAAAGTCCAGACGAGCGTAGAAGGTTTATGAACATTGATATTTCACAAACCAATAAAAGATATTTTTACGCACTAAATAGGTATGAAAAGGTTTTGGCTAATAGAAATAAACTCTTAAAAATAACTAAAGATTTTAATGTTTTAAAAGACACCATAGACATTTGGGACAGGGCATTAGTAGATCTTGCCTACAAAATATTTTTGGAAAGAAAAGATTTTATAGAAAAACTTGCTCCTTATGCAGAGAAAGCACATTCATATATATCTGGCGGAAGTGAACAATTAAAAATTACTTACAATAGTTTTGATGCAAAAGATAAAGATTTCAAAGAAGAAATGCTCAAGGCTTTACAAAAAAATCTTGAAAAAGATTTCAAGCATGGCTACACATCTATAGGCGTGCATAGAGACGATCTAGATATATTTTTAAATGGGGTTGAAGTTAAAAACTTTGGCTCTCAAGGACAACAGAGGACAGCCGCTTTATCTATGAAATTGGCCGAGTTAGAAATAATCAGGGAGCGAACTGGGGAATATCCAATTTTGCTTCTAGACGATGTATTTAGTGAACTTGATTTAGAGCGTCAAAAAAGGCTTTTGGCTTTCACATCACGAACGCAGACGATAATAACATGCACAGAGTATAGTTTGATGTTGAATGCCAATATATTAAAGGTTGAAAATGGAAATGTAAAGAATGCCTAATGGCATTTTTTTATTGTTATTAATAATATGTAAGTGGAGAAGTTTTTACAAATGACGACCCTACTTGAAATATTTATTTTATCTTTAACAATTTCTTTAGATAGTTTTATGTCAGCCTTTGCATATGGGGCATGTAAAATAAAAATACACTTTATTTCTGCTTTGCTCATGTCTTTGACTGCTATTTTTATGTTGTTCATATCATGTCTTGCTGGTGATTTGTTTAATAATATAGCATCTCAGGATGTGATAAAATACATATCTTTTGCTCTACTTTTATGTGTAGGATTATTTAAACTTATAAGTGAAATCTTTAAAAGTTATGTTCAATTTCGAGCAAGAAAAAATAAACCTATAAAATTTTCTCTATTTGGCAAGGATATAAAATTTGAAAGCGTTGTAGATGTGTCAAAAACAGACAAAGACAACAATAAGATTTTATCGCCGATAGAAAGTTTAGGACTTGGCTTTATGTTATCTATAGATAGTTTAGGAGTCGGCTTGTCTTATGGCCTTGAAAACCAAGTACAATGGATACTATTTGTAGTAGCCTTTGCTTTTTCAATAATTTCAATTTTATTAGGCAATTTTTTAGGCAAAAAGATTGCAAAAAAATGTAAAGTAAACCTGAGTTTTTTAAGCGGGTTAGTTTTAATCGCTTTGAGTATAAGCAAACTTTTTATTTAAAAAATTCTAAAATTCCACCTAAAACTGAGAAACACATGCTTTTCATGTAATTTTTATTTTGTAGATTTATCTCTTCTTGAGGATTGGATAAAAATCCAAATTCAACTAAAATGCCGGGTTTAGAAGTGCAATTTAAAACAAAAAAGTCACCAACAGAAGGTAGTTTTTTCGCGTTTTTAAAGGAATTATGAAGTGAAGTCTGTACATTTTGTGCAAGAATTTTACCTTGCTCATTGCCGCTTGCATAATAAACTTGTGCACCGCTGCAAGAGGATAACTTAAAACTATTCATATGCACGCTGACAACTAAATCAGCGTTGCTATCTTCAATAATTTGCTTACGCTTTTCCATTTCACTTTTCTTTTTATTGGAAGCAGTGGGTGAGTAAAGCCCATTTTCGTTTTTGCGAGTCATAACAACACCGATGCCAAAATCTTCGCAAAGTCCCTTTAAAGTTTTTGCATAGGCCAAGTTTAAATCACTTTCCGCCACCCCAGTAGTTTTGCCTTCTGCTCCACCATCAATTCCGCCATGCCCCGCGTCAATCACAATGGTATGCACTGGCTTTGGCGTTGTGCTGGCCATAACTCCAAAATAAGTGGCACAAAAACCGCCCGCAAGCAAAACGCATAACAAAACTGCAAAAATTGATTTTTTCTTAACTGTTAAAAATGTAGTTTTCATTAAAATATTTTATTAGACAAATGAATATTTTATCACTCATTTGTTGCTTTTAATAATAATCTTATATTACTAATGAAGTTTAAATTTGCTTAACTTTTAAATCAGTTGACAAATATACCTCTCCTATATTAAAATATACGTAAAAAGAGGAATTTGATAAAGAAATGAACATTTATTATTTTGGGCTAAAAGAAAGGACTATTAAAAATACTAACTTTTTTAAAAAATCGGCTCTTATCTCTGGCGAGCCTAATGAAAATGTTATCTACTACAAAGATATTTATAATAAAGATATTGATTACAATAAACTTGAAAACTTCAAAAAAATATCAAAATTTTATATTAAGTGTTTAAAAATATTTTTTAAGTCTGACAAACAAACCAAATGCATGATGTACAATCAAGCTGGAGCAAAATATTTTCTCAGAAAAAATCGTCTTCTCTGTATAAATAATTTAAAATTTATTGACAAACTTAACAACAAGCCACTTTCGCGTTCGTTATTAAAAAATGAAGCTTGCCTTTTGGATTATAAGTATATAAAAGGAAAAGATATATCTTTTAAATCATTACAAAAACAATTTGATGAAACCTGTGAGAGGTTTGTGGTGCAACAGCCCGTTGGCTTTGGTGGTGTAGGAACATATGTTTTAGACAAACAAAATGAAAATAAAATACGCCCTCAATTAAATAAGAATGTTGTTTATTCAGTGTCAATGTATGTTGAGAATGCAATCTCTATCAACAATACTTTCATAATTTCAAAAAATCACACCCTTATATTTGACGGCTCCTGCCAGATTATAAATATAACAACTCAATTAAGTTATGATGGATGGAATTTCTCTGCATACAAAAAACTTGGCAAAAAAGTTAAAGATAATATAAAAGCACAAACACAAAAGATAACAAAAAAATTGCAAGCTCTGGGTTATCGCGGGATTGGTGGGATTGATTATATTGTCAAAGGAACCGAAGTTTTCTTTATGGAAATAAATCCTCGTTTTCAAGCATCATCAGAAGAACTAGACAAAATTCTTGTTCAGAATAAACTTCCAAGCATATTTGAATTGAACTATCTAAGTTTTTACAATGAGAAAAAATTTATAATGATAAGCAAAGAAATAGAAGGAATAAAATATGATTAATTTTAAAAATCTTAAAATTCGATTAATGATGAATGGAGTGAGTATCTCTGATGAAGCACTTACTATTCTACATAAAACGATTGGTGAAAAGTTTTATAATGATGACTATGTTACAACAACTGGTGTTATGATTGAATTGACTGAGGATTGGTATGTTACAGTTCATTTAAACGAAAGTTCTGAATACAAAATTGAACTAAAAAGCGATTCTTTGATACTTAAAGAAAACGGAATAGAGTTAATTCCAATCAAAATTTGGAAACCTAGTGAATTTATGCTAAACAACGAAAAAAATAGGTTTGGACTCTTAACTGATTTCGTTAATGCACATTTTGACCGTGCAAGGATTTCTCCAATCTCAGGTTGCAACAATCATTGTGCATTTTGCTCAATGAATGCCATTAGATATAGAAAAAATAGTATTGAAGCAATGGATGCTGCTTTAAAAGTTGCATTAGAAGATAATCGTATCACTCATATCTTAATTTCTGGAGGGAGTCCAAAAAATGAGGATCTTGAATATTTGACTGAGGTATATGAATACTTTTGCAAGAATTATTCTAATTATGAAATTGATGTAATGATGACTCCAAGAGGTTTTAATTCTTACTTAGATGAAAACCAATACCTTGATTATCTCAAATATTTGAAAAAGATTGGGGTGAAAGGGCTTTCTATTAACCTTGAACTTTTCAACGACAAGATTTGCTCAAAATATTGTCCTGAAAAATTTAAAATAGGAAGAGAAAGATATTTCATTTTTTTAAAACTTGCAAACAAGATTTTCGGAAAAGAAAATGTAAGGTCTGGACTTATCGTTGGGCTGGAAAGTGTGGAAGACACATTGACCGCAGTTGAAGAAATCTGCAAATGCGGTTGTATGCCAATGTTATCCCCTTACATTCCATATAACAATATCGGAACTTTTCCTCCTTCCGATTTATTGATGGAAACTTTGAATAGAGCAGAAACTATTATAAAAAAATACAACTTACAACTTGCACCTCTTTGTAAGAAGTGTAGACATAACACATTATAAAAAGCATATCAAATTGATATGCTTTTTTATATGTATTTCAAAAGCCTACCGTCCTATCTTGACATCACCCCCGCTATGTCCGGAATCAATCATAATATAAAAGTTTAAGGTTTGGGAGTGATTCTTGTGAGATAAGCATGCGGACTAAATGTTTGAGTTTATAATTTTTTATCTATCAACAAAAAACTTTACTTAAAAAAATTTTTATGTTAATATTTTATTATGAAATTGAAAGTTTTTTGTTTGTTATCTTTACTTTTATGTTTTATGTTTTTATTTCCTATGTTTGCTGGACAGGAAGTTGTTTTTGCTGAAGATAGGTATGTTCAAGTTGTAGCCTCTCAATGTTTTTTATTTGAAGATAAAAGTTTCGACAATCCTATTAAAAACAATAGCCAAGAAAATTTGATAATAAAGCATGGCGAAAAACTTAAAGTTTTACAAGATGAAGATCAAGGTTTTATAAAGATAGAATATATAAATGAGGAAAGTTATCAAGGCTTTGTATATGCTAGATATGTGACATACAATGAACTTACACAAGAGGTATATCCAGTTTTCAATGCATCGGTTATTGAAAATGATGTGATTGTTTATAATTTGGATGAAAGTCCAACAAATAAAATTTTGAGCAAAGGCAAAGAATTGTATTTATACGAAGGTTATATAAAAAAAGCAGAGTTTACATGTGTTTGTTTTGTTGATGAGGATGGAAGTTTATTTTATGGCAAGATAAAAACTAAACAACTTGCACCTTATGGAATAAACGCTGGGGTTATTACTGGGATAGTTGTGGCGGTTTCTTGCGTGACAATAATTTTATTGCTGATATTTATGAAGAAGACAAAAAAGCAAAAAAGAGGGGAGTAAAAATTATATATTTGGCAGTAAGTATTGAATTTTTGAAAATTATATTTTAATATTTTCTCATTAGGAGGAAATATGCAAAAACAAGATCAAATGAAAGACAAACTTGAACAACTTGAAAGGGAGGTGTGGTTTTTAGTAAAAAATGCCCTTCCTTCTTTAAAGGAAGAACTTTTGGCTGCGGGCGGGAATAAAGAAAAGATTCAAGAGTTAGAAAAAAAGATAAACGACACTATAGCAAAGGTAGAAACTTTACAACAAGAGATAGGTACAGTAAAAACAAACATACAAGATTTGCAAACAAAATCTCAAAGCCAGCAAGCAGATATCTCTTTATTGCAAACTGATATAGACAATGTTGAAGGTTTGATACAAACACAAGGAAATAAAATTTCTTCTTGTGAGAGTGTGTTGAATTCTCACTCCACAAAATTGCAAAGTCATCAAGAATTGATTGGCAATAATAGTTCTGCTATACAAAAACAAAATGAAGATTTAACTAAACTAAACACAAATGTAGATAACTGCAATTCTGCAATAAGCACATTGCAAGCAAAAGTAGAATCTAGTGAAGAGGCTGTTAATGGTTTTTCAAGTGAACTGGGAAGCCTTAAAAGTACAATAAAAAACAACACCGAAAACATTTT
Organism: uncultured Bacillota bacterium; assembly: GCA_947090235.1. Lineage (GTDB taxonomy): Bacteria > Bacillota > Clostridia > Christensenellales > UBA1242 > Caccovivens. The sequence continues at coordinate 23,811 of CAMUNJ010000001.1, read as the reverse complement.
AACCAACCAGTTGGAAATTTCTAAAAATTCTCAAAGCATAACAGGTTTAAAACAGAGTGTTGAAAATAATACAACCGAATTATCTAATCATATTGTAAGATTGACCAATATTGATAATGATTTGATAGACATAAATAGTGAATTGTCTACACAGAGAACAAACATATCTTCCAACACAAACAAGATATCTACCAATACATCAAATTTAAGTAGTTTAACAAATAGAGTTGTCAATCTTGAAAACAAGCCATCTGGTGGTGGCGGACGAACTATTGAAGTGATTTATGATAGTACAAGCAGTGACCCAAACTTAAACAAAGGTTTTCAAGGTGGAATGATTGGAGGCAAAAATTTTACTTGGACAGAAAATTATGATTCTATCCGCATTTATGCAAAATGTGTTGCCGCTTTTGGTTATTTAGAAATACCTAAAAATAATCGTCCTACAGATGACTTTACTATTTTCTCAGTTGCGGCAGCAGGTAGAATATTTTATGCTTGGAAAGGTATGCTTTAACAAGACCAAAATAAAATTTCGGTTGGAAGAGGATACATTTTTACTTTAAACACCTCAGCTGGCACTTGGACAATGGAAGGAGGAATGCAAGAAAAATTTTGGGTAACTAGAGTTGAGGGTATAAAAGGAGTATAAACATTTATGTCAATTCGCCATATATAAGTTTATATTTAGCAAGTTCTTTTTCTAAGGCTTCGATTCTCTCGGCACGAGCGATTCCGTTTTTAACTGCTTCGATATGTTCGTATCTATCGTTCATACGCTTTTTAATTGCTCTAGAATAGTTTGAAATAACATAACTATTACAATGATTTTGTGTTAAATCAACACAATTGCTAGTTTTAAAGTCAGGTGATTGAAAAAGAGAACCAGAAGCATAGGCTTTTGTTATACAATTTCTAATATTTCTTTCAACGCTTTCGGCAGTTGTATTAAAGTGTTCGGCAATAGTTGGGTAAAATACTTTTGTCATATTGTTTAATATTCCGGGATTTACAACGGCTTCATATATTCCATCTTTAATATATTCAAATCCTTGAATGTGCGATGGCATTCCTGTGGAAATAAGTAGGTCGGTGATTTCATCTAAAATAATAGTTTTTTCATCAATTATCATAAAATACTCCTTTTTTGATTTACAAGTATGATTATACAATGTAAAAGTGAAAATGTAAAACAATTTTTAAAAATATTTTAAAATAATTAAGTTTATTTTACAAAAATCGACCAAATTCTAAAATTTTCACCTTTTTTCTAGTATTTTTCGCGTGATTAGTCTTGAGTTTTTATGTCGTTTTGCTATGAAAAAGGTTTTTTTATGGTTTTAAAATGAGATTGTTGTCACATTTTGTAAAAAAATAAAATTAAGTGTCGAATTTTCTTGTGTTTGTTTTTTTTGAATTAGGCTAATTTAATTTTAAATAGTATCCAAACTAATTTGAATAAAAAATTTATCAAATATCTTGTTTTTCTCTTTTGTATGTGATATATTACAATTATGTTTAAATGGACTAGAAGTGATGTTATAGTTTTACCTCTTGTGCTGCTTGGCTTGGTTTTGCTTGCTTTGGCAGCAAGGTTTTTGTTGCGAAAAAAAGAGGGTTGGATAAAACGAATACCTTTGATACTGATTTCTTTATTGGTGCTAGGTCTTGAAATTGCAAAACAAAGTTTATATGCAGGTAAACCAGATTTCAACTTTTATGTATTGCCTTTGCATTTTTGTTCTTTGTTTGTAGTTCTCTTTCCTCTTTCTCAACTTTTAGGTGAGAGAGTCGGAAATGTTTTTAAACCAATGGCTTTTTGTTATGCTGTTGCAGTTACTGCATTAACTTATGCTAATCCATTGGGGTTGATTGGAACATCAACGGGAGATGTTTTTGGTTCGTTCCATAATTTTCATACCTTCTTTTTTCATCACGCCGTAATTGCATATATGATTTTTACAATTGCACTAAATGATTACAAACCTAAATTTAGAGATTGCATAAATGTGGTAGGAGGGGTTGTGCTTTATGTTTGTTATGCAGCACCTTGTGCTTATATGCTAAATTCAAATTATGCAAACATTTTGTTTAGCCAATTCAAACCACTAGAAGATTTTAGATTGTATGCTGGTCAAATTTGGTATAATGTGGTTTTATTTATGATAGGCATTGCTTCTATGGTTTTGATTTGTGTTATATATAATCTTATTTATAAAGCAATACATAAACATATATTGAATAAGCAGACAAAAAAGATTGTTTATTCGCAGCGCAAAAAATAAAGTGACAAAATAAGTCAAAATAATTTATACTTTTTTGTATAACGGAGCATAATATAGTAATGTAATCAAAAAAGGAGATAAAAATATGAACGAATTAGTTAAAAGTATGGATGGACTTCCAAAGATTGTAAAAGTTATTTTAGCACTTCCAGTTTTAGATATTATCTGGGCAATCTATCGTCTTTGTAGATCAATATCTAAAAATTCAGTTGTAGGAATTGTTCTTGCAGTGCTTATGATAATTTTCTGCCCAGTTATTCTTTGGGTTGTAGATATTATCACAATCATTGTTAGCGATAAAGTATTATGGATTGATTAAAATAAAAAACACCGCTATTGTGGTGTTTTTTTTGTTTATAAAAATTTAAAATGTTATTAAAAATCCTTGACATGCGTATTTTTTACGCATATAATAAAACCATAAGGAGGCTGCAATGGACAAAAGCAATCCGCTTTATAAAAATCAAGGTATTCATGTTATGTTAGCATTGTTTACAGTTGAAGATGGTAAATTTAAGGTTTTGTTGATAAAACGAAAAAATCAACCATATAAAGATAAGTGGATCTTGGTTGGTGGGGCTGCATACAATAACGAGGATGTTAAAACTGCTATGGATAGAGAAATTTTTGAAAAAACGGGTATGAAAAATATTAGATATAAAATGTTTGACGTATTTTCTCGTCCAGACAGAAGTCCAATTATGAGAATGATAGGGATTGCTCATGTAGGAGTGATTGATTGCAAAAGAGTAAAAATAATTAAAGAAACAAGTCATACTCAAGATGCAGATTGGTTTTTGATTGACCGCGTGCCAGAACTTGGCTACGATCATAAGGAAATTCTTGAAAAGGCAATTGAATATTTGAAGGAACAAATATTTGATAGCACTATTTTAAAAGATCTTTTCCCAGAAACTTTTACAATTCCCGAAGTGCATAAGGCATATGAGGGGATTTTAAATAAAAAAATAGACCGTCGAAATTTTAGAAAGCGTCTTCTTGCTCTTCATATAATAGAAGATACAGGAATGATACAAGAAAAGCCTCAAACAAAGCCGGCTAAACTTTACCGTTTTGCAAAGGATATAAAAAAAGTAAATGTTATATAAAAGTGCGAAAGCACTTTTAAAAAGGAATGATTATGTGTAAAATTTACGCATTCGTTATAAAAAAATAAGTATTTATAGTGGAGGAATTTATGAAACAAATAGTTATCAATTTGCTAGGAGGTCCAGGAAGCGGGAAAAGCACAATTGCTTATGATCTTGCTGGTTATTTAAAAAAGATTGGCGTTAATTGCGAATATATTTCGGAGTTTGTTAAACAAAGAGTATATGAGAAAAATCAAACGGCTATAGATGATCAGTTATATATATTTGCTAATCAATGGTATAATATGCGTGTGACAAGAAAAGAGGTGGAGGTTTTGATTTGTGATAGTCCGCTTTATCTTTCGGCTTTTTATAACACAAGATTAATAAAAAATCATAAATCAACAATATCTCAAGATGTTATGATTCCTTTAGTAAAAGATTGTGTGGATAAGTTTGAAAACTTAAATTATTTTATCTGGCGTAATCATGAATATAAAGAGATAGGTAGATATCAAACGGTAGATCAAGCAAAAGAGGATGAACAAGACATATATAAATTGATGAAAGATATGAATGTCAAGTTGAAAGAACTAAAGTCGACAGATCCTTGTATGCAAATAATAACTTGTGACTTGATTGGTTTGTTAGAAAAGCGAAAATTTCAAAATAAAGAGATAGAGCGTAAGTTTATCGTTGATAAAATGCCAAAAGATATAAAAAATAAAGTTGAAATAATGCAAGCATATTTTGAAGGTCAAAACCCAGAAAAGCGAGTTAGAAGTGTAGATAACAAACAATTCTTTTATACCGAAAAGTTGGGCAATGGTATAGAGCGTCACGAAATGGAAAAAGCAATTGATAAAAATACATTTGTCAACCTATTTAAAGATTGTAGCCATGGCATAATAGAAAAAACAAGATCATTTTATACTTTAAATCCAGTAAATGGGAATGAATGTATCGCAGAGATAAATATATATCATGGAACTTTGGAAGGTTTAAAAATTGTTGAAGTTGAGTTTGAAAGTACTCAAGACGCAAAAGATTTTTATCCTCCTGACTGGTTTGGAAAAGAAGTGACAAATGACCCAGTCTTTCAAAACTATAATCTTGCAAAAAATGGACTTAAAGGGCTGAAAAGATAATAATAAAAAGTAAAAGATTAATAAAGAATAAAAAATGATTTTCTGCACACAATAACAGCGGGAGGAATTTAAATGAAAAGTAAAACATTGGTTAAACTTGGTGCTTTAGGAATGTGTGCATTGGCAGCAGTGGGATTTGTAGGTTGTGGAAAAAGTGAACTTGTATCGTTTGGTCAATATAGTGGCACTTATGATAACAACAATTATTCGGTAGCCGCATCAACTTGGGAAAAACAAAGTGATGAGGAAGGTTTCAACGGAGTTTGGAAACTGACAGGAACTGTTAAATATGATGATAATACAGGAAAAGCATTGTATTATGGTAATGCAGATACAAAACACTATGTAGCGATAACTGTAAATCATGAAAGTGGAGTTGTGCCAGAAGATTCAACTTACCTTGTAAATTCAAACACTGTTAGACCATTTGATAATGGAAATCAAAATACATTTACATTAATAAAATCTATCAGTGAACAAAGTCAGGATTTTACATTGACAATAAACTGGAATAAAGACACTCAAGTGAAATATAAATTTATAGTAGATCAGTCTGCCTTCACTTTAGAGCCTGCACCACAAGTGTAAATAAAACCTAGCGATTGCTAGGCTTTTTATTTGTCAATTTATCTAAATTAAAAAACTAAGATTCAATCTTAGTTTTTGGTAGTATGGCTTTTCCAGTAGAACTCAAACAAGTACGAACATATAAAAAGCGGGCGAAGAAGGGTGCCTGCTTTTTGGTTGTTGCAGACCCTTAAGAAAAATAAAAATCCCTAGGAAAATTTCCTAAGGAAAATACTTTGGCTCCCCCAGTAGGACTCGAACCTACGACAACTCGGTTAACAGCCGAGTGCTCTACCGACTGAGCTATAGGGGATTAGAGGGATGCATTAATTTTTTAATGCAAGGCTATAATATCAAATTTTTTTGCAGTTGTCAATAAATTATCAACAAAATTTTAAAAAATTTTATTTAAATTTTTGCTTTTCTTTAAATATGTTTGAAATAACTATGTTTTGTAGTATAATCTAAATATAATGAAAGATAAAAAACATACAATTTTATGTGTTATTTTTATAGTATTGCTTTTTGTGGCAGTTTTAGTCACAAGCATTTTGATTTCTCAAAAACAAAATGATTTAGATAAAATTCCCGATGCCAATTCGCAAGTGGTTATTTTAGAGGAGAATTATCGTTAAGGTTTTCTTGTACCGTCTCGCTGGAGGAGGTTTTTGTTTTGCGAAGTTTTAGTTTTGGAAGTTTGATCTTACTTACCTTGCTTATTGCTACGCTTATCAAAGATCCTAATGTAAATCTTTGAAGAATAAAGGCTGTGAGAAAAGTTAAGATTATAAAAATTCTAAAAATTCCATAGTTGCATAAAATGTTGCATAATACTAGTAGAAATGCACTTGAAATGGTTGCTAAAAAATATAAAATTTGTTTGGTTACCTTGTTGCGATTAAAAAAGATATTCAAAAAATTAGATAAGTCAAACAAAAAGCCACTAACCAATCCGGCAAGTAGAATAACAAAAAATACATAAGGTTGATTTAAAGTGGGATATAACATTTTGTCCTTTTTTAATTTGCTTGGCGTTTTAGAAGTTTGTGTTTTGCGTTTTGAGTTGAAAAGATACATTATTTAAAACTGCTTAGTAGATAGTCAACAAACATTTGACTTATTTGGAGGGATAAAGTTTAGAGTATTATATAAGTCGGTTGATAGTCGACGAACATTAGGTTCGTTATTTGAAAAGACGCTTTAATAAAGGTACTTTGTTGCCGCCAAGACTTGTAAATTTAATGTTTGTTATCTTGCCAATAAAACTAACCTCGCAGTTTTCAAGATCAAGTTTGCGAACTTCAAGTTCACTGCCAGTAATTATAATTGTGTTTTCTTTGGTCTCAACAATCCCTTGATTTTGAGTTGATGATACAACTTTAGTTGCACCATTGATAGAAATGCTAGATGAGTTTTCGATAGTTATAAGTTCGTTCATAAAAAAATCTCCTAATCAATTTTATTATTGACCTAGTAATTTTATGAAAAGTTCTTCACAAATTTTAACTTTTGTGTTAAACTAAACTTATGGAAAAGTTAAATTTTGTAAATGATAGACAAGAAAAAATTGCGGACATCCTCTGCAAAAAGGGTTTTTCATACAACTATGTTTGTAAACTTTTGAGAAATAAAGATGTTAAAATTGATGATATTCGAATTAAAGACAATATTACAATTGAAAAGGGACGCGTCATCACTGTTTTTTATGAGAATGGTGGGTTAAATCAAGGTTATGATATTATCTTTCAAGACGACAACATTATTGTTTTAGATAAAAAAACAGGCGTTGAAGTTGAGGGTGTAGATGGACTCGAAGGTCGAATTAAAGGTGCAATGGCTGTGCACAGATTAGACCGCAACACTGAAGGGCTTATGATTATGGCTAAAAATAAGGTTGCTAAAGAAATCCTTTTAAACGCCTTTAAAAAACATACCATAACAAAGAAATATCTAGCCGAAGTTGTGGGGGCAACCGACTTTAAGGGCGAAATATATAAGGCTTATCTTGGCAAAGATAGTGAAACAAGTCTTGTTAGAGTTTTTGCAAATTCTGGCAGAGGACGCGAGGAAATAAGGACTGGCTTTAAGACTATAAAATCAAATCCAACAAGTAGTATTGTAGAATGTGACCTCTTGACAGGAAAAACTCATCAAATTCGAGCACATCTCGCATATTTAGGGCATCCAATAATAGGTGATGGCAAGTATGGCAAGAATGAAGACAACAAAAAATTTAAAAAGAAAACGCAACAATTATATTGTACTTATCTAAAACTTGATGGCTTGATAGGAGAATTAGAATATCTCAATAAACGCGTTTTCACCAAAAAACCAGAATGGCTGAAATAAAAAACATGCATAAGCATGTTTTTTTTTGGTGTTCCCGCCCGGAGTCTAACCGGGAATCTTTGCCTTAGGAGGGGCAATTAGCCACCGAAGTCCCATTGAATAACTTTTGAAATACACATATCTATTATGTATTATCAAATAGTTTTTCATAGTATAATACAAAGTTTGTGCTTTTGTCAAAAACTTCAAATAACTTTTGTTCCATGAGTAGCATTTTTAGTATGGCACGAAAGATATAAAAACCGTCTTTACTCTTTAACTTAAATAAAAATTAAAACATCAGGGTAGATGTTAAGTTAAGGAGATTAAAATGGAAAAGAATAATTTAATAAAAGAAAGCGACCTTGTTAAAGTAAGAGTCGTTAGAGATGAAGTAATATTACACAATATTAATATGTGTAATCGTAAACCTGTTTCAAGAAGAATTGGAAATGGTAAAAGAGTTAATATTCAAACAGGCGAAATCACAGAAGAAAAGAAAACTGCAAAACGAGGCGAAAGCCTTTATAGTTTGCTTGAAAGCAATATTAAACTACAAGATTTAATTAAAGAGAATACTGTAAATTTAAATCATATACTTTTGATAACGTTCACTTACAGAGAAAAGACATTAGATATGAAGAAAATAAACGAAGATTTTAAGTCCTTTATGAAACGATTAAGGCGAAGAATAACTGAATTTGGAACAATAGAATATATAAACACACTTGAATTAGATAATGGTGGCTATCATATACACGCAATAATTTTCTTTAATGAGTCTAAAAAGATTGTTTATATACCTGACACAATAATAGCAGAGATATGGGGTCATGGGTTTATAAAGTTTGGGAAAAAACCTAAAACTAAAAAAGATGTATACTATTATGTGACTCCTCACTTATCAAATGAAGTGACAAATAAAAATAGTCATATGCACTATAAAGCACTAATGCAAATGGAACTACCAACTGGACAAAACCTTTATAGATATTCAAAAGGGCTTAAAAAGCCTGTAATTCACACGGATACTTATGAAAATGTGAAAAAATACCTTAAAGAAAATAGTTATGTATTTGAAAGAAAAAATGTATATCTTAATCCTATGCACTCTCACAGGGGCAACAACCTATACTATTGTAAAGAGTATTATAAAAAAGAACGAACAAAGTCTTATGGATTAGGTAAGCGAACACCTATATAATCTGCCTTTTAAGGAGCATTGACATTTAATATAATAAATTTATATTAAATAGTTTATCTCAGCCATTTTAGACCTATTTGCAGTGGCGAGAAAGTTTGTGACAGTCCCTATTTGCAAAATAATAGCCCCAAAGTTATAATTTTTATATAAACTAAGGGGCTAAGTGTGCTATAATGTAAGTAAGGAGAAAACTATGGAAAATTTAAGTGTTGATAAGCCAATAGAAAAGATTGAAGAAGATATTTTAGGAAGAAAAAAATTTATAGACAATTTTGTAGCAAACATAACTTCATACAGCAACAAAGAATCTTTAACTATAGGATTATATGGTAAATGGGGATCTGGAAAAACATCTATTATAAATATAGCATCAAAAGAACTATCTAAAAAAGGATATAAAACAATTCATTTTAACCCATGGAATTTCAAAGGACAAGACGAACTGTTGCAATGTTTTTTTAAGGAGTTTTATATACAGTTAGATATGGTTGATTACCATAAGCTGTTTTCAAAACTTGGAAATTTTTTTAAGAGAGCTGGACAAATATTCACTTTGGGGAAATATGTGCCTGTTATATCGCCATTCGCCACTATTATTGCTCCATTAGTAAAAGAATATGGTGAAACATTAAATAATCTTACTTATAGTAAATCGTTAGAAGAAATAAAAAATAAAATATCAAAAGCATTAACGAAGTTAGAAAAGAAGATTGTTATATTTATTGATGATGTGGATAGGCTTAATGATATTGAAATATGCCAAATCTTTCAGTTGGTAAAACTCGTAGGGAATTTTGAGAATGTAATATATGTATTATCTATGGATAAGAAAGTTATAGTGTCTGCTTTACAAAATTCGCAAAAGGAACATGCAGAGACTTATTTAGAAAAAATAGTTCAATTACCTATTAATATACCTGAAGTGTCGCCAATAAAAATCACACAAGCCCTAATAGATAATCTTAACAAAAGTTGTGCCAAATTAAATGAATTTTTAACTTCAAGAAATAGCGATTTTGCAAGAACTGGATTTTGGCAACAATTTATAACTTTAAGAGATGTAAATAGGTTTTGTAATGTGTTTAACTTAAAATTTGAAGCATTAAAAGACAATGTTGATTTTCATGATTTTTGCATTATAACATTACTAGAACTTAAATTCCCACAAGTTTATAATTTTGTTTCAAATAACAAAGAATTATTAAATGGCACATATTCTCCATACGAAAGAGATGATAGTAAGAGAAAACAAGTAAGAGAATCTCTTAATAAATTTTACGATACATTAAAAAATCAATTTACAAAAGAAGATTTAGATTTCATAAATGAAGCATTGAGTTTTTTATTTCCAAAAGTTTGGCAAGTCGATAGTAAATTTTGGGGCTATACAACTTATCATTATCAAGAAGCTAAAATAAGGGGCTTTATGTATATTGAAGAAAACTTTGATAACTATTTTCAATTCAATGAAAATGAATTACTATATAATAAAAATCAAATAGAAGAAATCATTGAAAAATACAATAAAGAAGATTTTATTGCGTTTGTAAGGAAGCTAAACCAACAAAAACAGTTGTCTCCTTTTATGTATTACATAGCTTATTATGTAGAAAATAAATTGAGCAAAAATAGAGTTGTCGATATTATAAACTGGTTAATGGAAATTACAAATGAAATACAAAAAGAAAAAGTTGAATTTGAAGCATTTTCAACTGATTGCGATAGACAAATATCTTATATTCTTCGAAACTATTTGAAGAAAAATAAAGATACCATGAATGTCTTTAATTTTATAAAAGAATTTTATGAAAATGGAGAGGTAAATTTAGTTAAGGTAGAATTTTTGCGATCACTTCAAATAGAAAATGGTAGAGTGAAATCAAACAATGGAGAGAATAATGACAATCCTATATTAACTATTGAAGAGACAAAACTAATTGAAAATTTGATAAAGGACAATTTACAAAATTTTGTTTTTAACAAATTAAATTTTGATGAACCTGAATATAACCAGTATTATTATCTAATGCACACTATAAACAAACAACTTTGTGATGATTTTGTGGAAAAATTATTAAAAGAAGAAACAAATATTCTAAAATTTATTAAAAACTTTTGCTCTTGTGGACAACTTCTTACAGGCAGTTGTGAAAAGACTTATGGGTTTAGCAGCAAATTAAGCGAAGATTTTGACATTGAAAGAATTTATAAAATTTTAACAAAAGATTTTAATCCAGATATTGATTTAGATAGTAATGATAATTTGTATAAGGTGGCATTTATGATGTCATATGAGAAATATGATGACGATGATCAATTTTCAAAATCTAAAATGAAGAAATATTTGAAGCAAAAGAAAAATAAATAATATTAGTTTCGTAACCCTAAAATCTCATCAGCAGAAACATCTATTGCATCACAAATGAGAGCAAAGGTTTCAATGCTCGGCATTTTAGTTTTATGAATATAATCAGAAAGGCTTGCACTTGTAATGTGAGCCTTTTTTGCTATCTCGGTTTGCGTCATACCGCTTAACTTTATGGCTTCAACAAGTCTATGTCTTATACTATCTTCAAGGTTTTTATCTTTAACATATATCATATGCCAATTTTAGCCTATGGCTTAAAAAATTACATAAAATTAAGCCGTTGGCTTAAAATCGTTTGCCTTTTTAGAGCGAAATAAAGTATAATGACTGAATAAAGGAGTATGCATATGAAAAAACGAACAGGTTTATCTCTCGCAGGCGGTATTATTCAAATCATAGGGGCTGTATATTGGTTTTTGGCAGTGTTATTTGTGTTTTACATATATTCAATGTTCCCATATGAAAAAAGCCCTTTTGATTACATTCAATTATTATTGCCTGTAATATTTTTATTATTTGGAATAAGGGCTTGTATAGGTGAAAGGACAAGCAATTTAAGGACATATGGAATATTAAACATAATGTTTATAGCCCTTCAATGCTATGATGTTTTTGGCTTGAATAAATCAAGCGGAACATATATAGGCTTGGGTGTGTTTCAAATGACCCTATTATTAGTTTCAGCGATTTTATTTTTCTGCTCAAAAAAATCTGAATATGAACTAGTGTATAATGAAAGACTTAAAGAACACATTGATAAAGAGTCTAAACAAGCACAAAAGATAAGGCTTATGTATGTAGCATTTTGTAGTTTAGGTATAGTTTTTATGAGCATACTACAAAGTCTTTATATAGCAATTACAAAGAGTCCTTTCGGGGTTAGTCCATTGTTTTTAGTTATCTTTATTTTAATAGTCGAAATAATACAAGTTATTTTAGCCATTATTATTGGGACAAGAAAAAATCTAAAATGTAATGTAACATTAAGTGCGGTTTATGGCTTTATTGCAAATATTATTTACTTTGCAGCGTCTATGTTTGAACGAGATACCTCTGAAATTTCAGTTCGATATATGCTAAATATCTTTGCACTTATATTCTATGTGGGTATAATCTGGCTCACATACAAGACACAATATTCATTTGAACTCAATAGAATTATTAAAAAAGAAGAAAAGCAAAAGGCTATTGATAATGCCGATCACATTAAAAAACAATGCGAAAAGAAACTTGAAGAAAATAAAACTGAAACAAATGATGCTACAAGTAAACTGCTAAAACTGAAAGAACTTTTTGATGCAGGAGTTTTGACCGAAGAAGAATATAACAATAAAAAAGAAAGTTTGTTAAAAGATTTATAAGACAATCAAAAATAACCGTCTCCGTTATAATTATTTGGAGACGGTTTTTATGTTATATTTGTATGATAAACTAGGCAAAAGAATAGGCTATATAAAAGCAGGTATTATTTCAATTTGCTTTGATAACAATGGAAATAGAATAGGCAAAATAGGACAAAATGGAAACTATTTGTATTTATACAATAACAATAATAAACTGCTAGCAATTTTTAATGGAAGAAATACAAATGATAGCCACAATAACTACATTGCTGGCGGAAACTTGTTATACAATATACTTTACCCTACACTTGCAACCATTAGATAGCCCTGCAAGTGCCTGCAAATGGCGTGAGAACAGGCAAAAGAGTTTATGTGGTTAAATCGACCATGAGAACATAAAAAGCCGTGCAAAAGGCTAAACAATATCTAACAAAACATCATTTTGAAGTTGGGCAACAAGCAATGGGAAATTTTGCTTAATATCTTTAAGTTTGTTTTTAGTGATATTTATCTCATTTTGAAGTCTTATATTAGGTTTGTCTGGATTATCTTCAATTTGTTGTTTCAAATACTTTAAGTAGAACCCATAGTTAAGATAATCTACAATGTGGTTTATCAAGTCAGCAAAAATATCAGAGCCTAGTAAGTTTTCAATTACAACATCAGTGCGAGCAATAGTCTCATTGTTTTGAAACTTGTCGGCAATCTCAGTATTGATAAGGTCATAATCGATATAAGATTTCTCAGTAAATTTACTTTCAAAAACTGCTTTATAATCTTTTTGTGGATTAGCCAAATTGATAAAACTAAAAGGTAGTTTAGTTAGTTTTTTGAAAATCAAAGCAAAAGTCATTACAAAGTCAAAACTAGGTTTAGTTTTATTATTTTCAATATCAGCAATATATTGTCGACTTTTATAGCCGACTTTTTTTGTTAGTTCATCCTGAGAGAGTCCCATTATCTTTCTCAGGCTTTTTATTTTATCCCCAATTTCAAATGTAGCCATAAATACCTCCAAATGTTAACATTTATTTACATTAAAAATGTTTTTAGATAGTCCTATTATAAGGCGATTTTCAAATTTATGCAAGTAAATGTTAACAAAAAAGTGTTAAAAATCGGCTTGATTTTATAATCGACCACTAAATTAAAGTGAAAACCAAAAAATAAATCCCGTTTTTAGGGCATTTCATTTGGCTTTCTCAAAGAGATAAACAATACTAATAAAAGGAGGACGGCATTATGTATAGGACAATTGAGCAAGCCTATGCTTACTTAAAAGAACTTGACCCTAACACAGCACTAACAAAATATTATTTGAGAGTTTTGTGTCAAACAAACCAAATCACAGTGCTTAATATAGGCTCAAAGTTTTTAATCCAACTTGAAAGTCTATGCGACTTTCTAAAAATCAAATTATGTGAAAACTAAAACATACGGAGTAAAAAAATGGAAATTAAAAATTTAGAAAAATATGTAAGCGTGTTAGACAATGGCTTAATGCAAATGATTGGCGAAAAACCCATTATATACACACTTAAAGCACAATTTAGGGATACGGCTTCAGGCGAAGTAAGATTGTTTGAAAGGTCTATAAGAAACCGAAAATACCTTGAAGGCAAAGACCTTGAAACACTATTGTTAGAAAAACTTACTGAACTTATAGCAGAAAAAGAAAGTGGGTTTAGATATAGTTTTATACCATATGAGACCGCTGAATATAGGTTCCCCACTAAGAAAAAGAAAACAACATGGGCTGCAAAATGCTTTTACAAAGAAAGCGAAAAAGAAACACACAAAATGTATCTAAAAATGGCACAGCAAAGAGCCGAAGAACAAATGAAATTAAAAGGAGTATTATAAAATGGCAACATATGAAAAAAGAATAGCAAAAAAAGATGGTCATATAACATACGGAATACAAATAAAGGTAAAGGACTATTTAGGTAGAGATAAGTTTGTTAATACAACTTGGAAGAACCCTAACAATCTTACAGGCGAAAGAGCAAAAAAGGCTGCGATTGCTTTTGGAGAAACATGGGAAACAGAATATAAAAATGGTCATACCCACAAGTTAAGCAATGCAAGTTTTAATCAAGTAGCAAATGAGTGGCTACGAAATGTTAAACACAGGGTATCATTAAACTATATTTTGCGATCAGAAGATTGCATTAAAAGAATGACCGAATATTTTGGAGATGTAAGATTTGTAGATTTAAGGGCTCACGAAATACAACAATTTATCACTTATCTAAACGAATATACTTACAAAACTATTACCGCAAAAGTAAAAGAATATAAACTTGATGAGTTTAAGGAATGTATAAAAGCAAATGGCGGTGCGAGAAAGGCGGAAAGAGACGGAATATTATCACGCCCTGTATTTTACTATGCTACACATGGAGAGCCTATTGCATATAGTAGTGCCGAGAAAATTTGTAGTTTATTAAAAATAAGTATAAAAGAATTTTTTGAAAAGATTGTAGTTGAAAAGGGTTATGCAAAAGAAACAATACTAAAATACCAACATACATTAAGTGCAATTTTCAATTATGCAATCAAAAACGAATTAGTGACTTCAAACTATGCTTCAAGTGTTTATACAAAAGATAGTATAGGTGGAAGAAAAACCGAAGAAGCAAAGATATTGACAAGTGAAGAATATGACAAGTTAATAGAGACATTAAAGGAAGCGGATAACAGGTTAAGTGATGAAGGAAAATCACTCAATCTTATTTGGAATACTATACCTTTGTATATTATGGCTCAATTAGGGCTCAGAACTGCCGAAGTGTGTGGTCTTAAATGGGAAGATATTGATTTAGAAAATCGTGTTTTAAGTGTATGCAGAGACAGAGTTTACACTCCAAAACATGGCGTTTATGATAGAGATACAAAAACAGAAAAATCAGCAAGAAAATTATTTATAAGTGATTTATTAGCAGAAAAATTACAATTATTCAAAGACAAATATGAAGAACTTAAAAAAGCCGACAAAAAGTTTGATAAAAGAGGCTATATCTTTTGTAATGTTGATGGCACACCAAAGTTCCCACAATACCTAAACTACTTATTACAAAAATACCTTTTGGAAGCAAATGTCACAGTTGTATCAAATCACAAGATACGACACACATGGATAACAAGACTTATCACAAATGGTGCACCTGTAAATGGTGTTGCACAAATGGCAGGTCATGCCGACAAAAATACAACATTAAAAATTTACACACACTTTTCAAAAGATGTTAAGGCATCACAAGAATTGTTGACAAAATATTTGTAATGTTATTGAGATACACAAAAACTTAATAAAAATAAAATGCTAGGTGCGAAATATCGTATCCTAGCATTGATAATGTTTCGACATGAAATTATATTAAGACTTTATCGCCTGCAAATTTATCAAAAGGAATAACATCTAAAATTACAATATCATTTGTAGTTAAAGATGTGTCAATATCTTCTTTTTGTGATTTTGTAATAAAGTTATGTAAAAGCGATTTAATCATGTATGAAACAGATGTAATTTGGAATATAGGCAATTTAGCAATAACTAAACAAGGGATTCCTATGCATTTAAGTCTATTCAAAATCTTGCTAGGGATATCTTTATGCCAATAGGTTATTTCTCCACCCCAAGTGCTAAAAAAAGGATTAAGCCCATTATCAAAATTCAAGGTAGAAATAGCATGACAAAAGTAAACTTTATTACTTCTTTGTCCATTTTCAACATAAGAACAATTTTTAAGAATATCAATTTCAGATTTATTAAAACCATAAGCATTAAGTAAGTCTAGTTTTTTGCTATGTTCATTTTTATTAAACAACTTGAATCCATTGGTTTTAATATCGGTAATTTCCTCATTTAGTAATCTTGTAGCATGAAAGGATAAAGCATAATAACAATTTTCGGACAAGTCATTAACGATTTTATCAACAAGTGAGTTGTATGCTTGATAATATTTATTACCACTATATGTTGGGAAATAATTCATTTGTAAATGTTTTTCATGTAAAGATTGTTCTTCATCAAAGTATTGATTTATTGAAGGCACATTATCTGAGATTAACTTTTTTATATGTTTAGGATAAGTGTCTAAAACATCTAATAAAATTGTTTTGTCGTCAAGATATTGTTTTAATTCTATATTCATTATTACCTCACAAAATAAAAAGTATCTAGTAGATTAGATACTTAAATGGTGTTCCCAGGCTGACTCGAACAGCCGACTAACCCTTAGGAGGGGTTTGTAATATCCACTTTACTATGGGAACATAAAACTTATAAAAAACTATAAAAAATTGGAGTGAAGATGGCTTTTGTATGGGATTTACGAAAATCACACAAACATAATACCACAGAAAACCTAGTAAATACAAGGGTTTTAGGGGTTTTCAGGGGTGGCTATAACAAAGCCTTAGGAGGGCACTGCGTTATACAATTACGCCACGAGAACATGTGAGTAAAGTATAACACAATTTTTTCCTATTTGCAATTTTTTATTGTGAATTTATTTTCTTTATTTAATGGAATTATAATATCTTTATCTGTAGATATATTTAAAATATCAAATAAAGGTAATATTGTAGACATTCTAACATTTTTAGATCTGGCTTTTAGTAAATTTGAAATTGTCTTATTTGAAATGCCTGAGAGTTTGCTAAGTTTATTTATGGATAAATTTTGGGCTTTCATTTTAGATTTTAAAACTTTTGCTACAATATCATATAAGTGCTGGTTTAAATTATCTTGTTTCATTTTTCCTCCTTTAATTGCATGATAGCACTTATTGTTTTTTATTTATAGGTGCCAGACTAGTGATTATAAAAAATTAGTTTTCTTTTGTTTCTTTTCTTTAAAAGAGAAGAAAATCAAAAGTAAAACAAAAAATAAATTACTTGATATTGTTCAAGAAAATGGCTATAATATAGTTATGAAAAATTCTATTCTTATCAGTGGGGCAAGGGAAAACAACTTGAAAAATGTTTCTCTTGAAATTCCTAAAAACAAATTGATTGTATTTACTGGTGTTAGCGGTTCGGGAAAAACCAGCCTTGCTTTTGGCACTATTTTTGCAGAAGGACAAAGACGATATATTGAAAGTCTTTCCTCTTATGCTAGACAATTTCTGGGACAGGCTCAAAAACCAGATGTAGAATCTATTGAAGGTTTAAGTCCGGCTATTTCTATCGACCAAAAAACCACCAATCATAACCCTAGGTCTACGGTTGGCACAGTGACGGAGATTTACGATTATATTCGTTTACTTTTTGCTAGAGTAGGAACGCCATATTGTCCTCATTGTCATAAACCTATCTCGCAACAAACTATCGACCAAATTATAGACAACATTCTTGAAAAAACTGAGGGAAGTAAACTTACAATTTTAGCACCTATTGTTAGAGGACAAAAAGGTGCGTTTGCAAAACAATTTGAAAGTTTAAAAAAGAGCGGATTTGTTCGTGTCCAAGTTGATGGCAGTATATATAATTTGGACGAGCAGATAGAATTAGACAAAAACCTTAAACATAATATTAGAGCAGTTGTGGACAGAATTGTTTTGAAAGATGGAGTTCGTTCGCGTCTCAATGATAGTCTAGAAACGGCCTTGAAACTCGCAGACGGTTTAGTTATTGTTGATTGTGAGGGCGAAGAGCAACTTTATTCAACAAACTACGCATGTTCTGAATGTGGATGGACTTTGGAAGAAGTTTCACCAAGATTATTCTCCTTTAATGCTCCATATGGAGCATGTCCAAATTGTTCTGGGCTTGGAGTGGTCACAGATATTGATGAAGGTTTAGTTTTAAAAAATGGTGATCTTTCAATTCGCGATGGGGCATTTAACATAACTGGTTGGCGTTATGACGAAGGCTCCATGACGCAAAGATATTTGAACGCTTTAGCAAAGAAATACGACATTGATTTAGATGAGCCAGTTAAAAAACTTGCTAGAAAGAAGTTGGATATTTTATTATACGGCAACAATGGCGAGAAGTTAGACTTGTATGATAGCGAAGCTAGAAACAAAACTTTTGAGCATTATAATGGCAAAAAAGCACTTTCTTTTGAAGGGATAATCAACAACTTAAAAAGAAGATTAACTGAGGGCAAAAGCGAGTTTATAAAACTAGAAATAGCCAAGTTTGTACGAGAGCAAACATGTCCAGTTTGTAAGGGGCATAGGTTGAACGATTCGGCTTTATCTGTTAGGGTAAACAACAAAAACATTGCAGACACTTGTGATATGAGTGTAGGCGAACTTGTACCATATTTTGTTGGATTAAAACTCGACAAAGCCAAGGCTGAAATCGCAAAAAGCATTTTAAAAGAGATAAATGCACGATTAAAATTTTTAAGCAATGTTGGATTGAATTATCTTACGCTTTCGCGTTCGGCAAGTACATTATCTGGTGGCGAAGCACAGCGAATTCGACTTGCAACACAGATAGGTAGTGGTCTTTCTGGTGTTTTATATATTTTGGATGAGCCAAGTATAGGTCTTCATCAACGCGACAACGACAGGCTTATTGAAACAATGAAAAACTTGCGTGATCTTGGCAACACTTTGATTGTGGTTGAGCATGATGAAGATACTATTCGCACAGCCGATTGGCTTGTGGATGTTGGACCATATGCTGGCGTTCATGGTGGTGAAATTGTTGGAAACGGCAGTGTTGAAGATGTTATGAAAAATTCAAACTCAATAACTGCCAAGTTTTTGCGTGGCGAAGAGGTTATAGAGACACCTAAAAATCGTCGAAAGCCTACAAAATTTTTAAAAGTTAGAGGTGCGAAAGAAAACAATCTTCGCGATATAGATGTCGACATTCCATTGGGAGTATTTACTGTTGTGACAGGGGTTTCTGGAAGCGGAAAGTCTAGTTTGATAAATGAAATAGTTTATCCTTATCTTTCAAATGTGTTAAATAATTCTAGATTGGAATTAGGAACTTTTAAGAAGATAGAAAATGTTGATCTTTTAGATAAAGTTATCTGCATTGACCAATCGCCTATAGGCAGAACTCCTCGTTCTAATCCTGCAACTTATGTGGGAATGTTTACTGCTATTCGCGAATTATTTGCTTCAACTCCTGATGCCAAAATGCGTGGATATCAACCGGGAAGATTTTCTTTTAATGTAAAAGGTGGGCGTTGTGATGCTTGCGAAGGTGCTGGCGTAAAAGAGATTGAAATGTTCTTCTTGCCTGATATAACAGTTCCTTGCGAAGTTTGTAAAGGACATAGATATAATCACGAAACGCTTGAGGTTAAGTATAAAGGAAAAACTATATCAGATGTTCTGGACATGACAGTCGAAGAAGCATTGTCTTTCTTTGAAAATATTCCAGCAATAAAAGCCAAAGTTCAGGCACTGCACGATGTAGGCCTTGACTATATCAAGTTAGGTCAATCTGCAACAACTCTATCTGGTGGTGAAGCACAAAGGGTTAAACTTGCTACAGAACTTTCAAAAAAATCTACAGGCAAGACTATTTATCTTCTTGATGAGCCAACAACAGGTCTTCATATGTATGATGTTCGCAAACTTATTGGCATTTTGAACAGGCTTGTAGAAAGTGGAAATAGTGTAGTTGTCATTGAGCATAACCTTGATGTAATCAAATCGGCAGATCAAATAATTGATCTTGGGCCAGAAGGCGGAAGTGGTGGCGGAACTATAGTTGCAAAAGGAACGCCAGAAGAAGTCGCTCTTGTTCCAGAAAGTTTTACAGGACAATTTTTGAGAAAAATTTTGAATAAATAAAAATAAAACTTAAATTTTGTAATCAAAATTTAAGTTTTTTATTTGTAGTTTATCGTCACAATAAACTGATTTTGTTCTATAAAAGTTTTTATTATATAGTCATCAAAATTATTTAATTTAGATAGTAAAAAAGCATTTAAAATTCCAAACTCTTCCAAAGTTAAAGTTTGCATTTGGCAAATAATTTTACCTCCTAAACCATTTTTTAAAATGCTAAAAGATTTTTCGTTTTCAAAATAACTACTTTCAAGTAAAATATCTACAATTTCTGTGCATTTAGTTTTTAATATTTTGTCCCCAAGTTCAGTATTATTTTCTTGCTTATCATCATCTTGATTTTCATTATCCACATTGTTTTCGTCATCGGGCAAAACTATTTCCCCATTTTGAGAAGGTGGCTGTTTGCAGCCAGAAAAAACAAAAGGAGAGGCGGATAAACATAGACAAAGCAAAATTAAAATAAAAAATTTTTTCATATCATTCCCCATTTTTCGACAATATTTTATCATATTCAGGTCAAGCAGTCAAGTCGAGGTGGCTGTTAACTAATAAATTATTGAATAACCTTATTTTTTCTTGACAAAATTATAAAAATAGTTTATTATTAGGCATAATCAAGCGTTGAAGAAGAGAGTAGTTTTGGCTAATTGCTTTTATAGAGAGGTTGTGTCGGGGTGAAAGTGCAATCAAGGCAATCAAAATGAAGAACACTTTGGAGTTTGAAAAACTTAAAGAGAGGTCTATTTTAGACAAGTTAGGTGGCACCGCGGAAATTTTATTTCGTCCTAATGTAGAAATACATTTGGGCGATTTTTTGTTGCCAACAGCACTTTTTATAGGTGCGGTTATTAATTAAAATTAAAAAGGAGAAATAAAAAATGAAAATTTGTGAAGTGAGACCAGGGGAAGTTGAAATACAGGGTTGGATTGAGAATTTGCGTGATAAAAAAAGTATGCAGTTTGTTGTCATTCGTGACCTTTCAGGCAAAATTCAAGTGACAGTTGTAAAAGAAGAAAAACCTGAGATTGCAGAAATTTTTTCTCATGCTACACTTGAAAGTACTGTAAAAATAAAAGGACAAGCGGTTGCAAATGAATTTGTAAAACTTGGCGGAATAGAAATAATCCCAGAAAATGTAGAATTAACATCTCACGCCGAGGCCTTTCCTATAGGTCCAGAAAGTTCAATAGATCAAAGAATGGACTATCGTTTTATTGACCTTAGAACAGAAAGAAATCAATTAATATTCCAATTTCAAAGTTTTTTAGTTAACGCAATGCGTGAGTATTTGATTAATAAGGATTTTACAGAAATTCATACGCCAAAGTTTATTGCAACAGCATCAGAAAGTGGCTCAGAAGTTTTTGAAGTAAAGTATTTTGGTCGCAAGGCATATCTTGCTCAAAGCCCTCAGTTTTATAAGCAAATGGCGATAGCGGGGGGATTGGAAAGAGTTTTTGAAATTGCTCCATGTTTTCGTGCAGAAAAATCTCATACAAAAAAGCATGCAACAGAGTTTACAAGTTTTGATGTAGAGTTTTGTTATATAAATTCGTTCCAAGATGTGATGAATTTGGAAGCAGAAATGTTAGCATATGGTCTTGCAAAGACAAAAGAAAAATTTGGAGATAAAGTTAAAGAAGTTTTTGGAGTTGAAATTAATATACCAACTCTTCCATTCCCACAAATGAAACTTTTAGATGTTTATGATGAACTTAAAACTCGTTATGACTTTACAGTTCCTGAAGAAGAAAAAACCGACCTTACAACAGAGGCTGAAAGATTGTGTGAGAGACTAGCGAAAGATAAATTTGGGCATGAATTTCTTTTCGTTACAGATTATCCTCCTGCAAAAAGAGCCTTTTATCATATGAGAAAGCAAGGCGTTTTACAAGGTTACGACCTTATTTGGAAGGGAATTGAAATCACCTCTGGTGCTCAAAGAGAACATCGTTATGAGGAAATCAAGAAAAATGCACAAGAAAAGGGCTTGACAGATGATGTTAAATTTTATTTGGAGTCGTTCAAATATGGTATGCCTCCACATGGTGGTTTTGCAATAGGTGTGGATAGATTAACAATGCTTTTGCTAAATCTTCCATCACTTAAAGAAACACAATTTATATTTAGAGGTCCAGATAGATTGGATCCATAAAAGGAGAAATTATGAAAAGGATAGAAATTAGAGATTTGCAGAAAACTTATGAAAAGTATGCAGATAAAGAAATAACTCTTTGCGGGTGGGCAAGAACAGTTCGTGACAGCAAGAATATAGCCTTTATTGAACTCAATGATGGAGCATTTAAATCTGTGCAGATAGTTGTTGAAAAAGACAAAATCAAAAACTATGAAGAGATTGTAAAGCAAAATGTTGGATCTTCTTTTAAAGTAAAAGGCAAACTTCTTTTAACTCCAAATGCACAACAGGCTTTTGAAATTAATGCTAGCCAAGTTGAAGTTTTAGGTGAAAGCGACAGAGATTATCCACTACAAAAAAAGCGTCACACTATTGAGTTTTTGAGAACTATACCTACAATTCGTTGTCGTGGAAATTTATTTAATGCTGTATTTCGTATACGCTCGGTGGCGGCATTTGCTATTCACAAGTTTTTCAATGAAAAAAACTTTGTTTATGTTCATACTCCAATCATAACAGCAAATGATTGCGAAGGTGCTGGTGAAATGTTTCAGGTGACAACTCTAGACATGGACAAACCTGAAAAGAAAGATGGAAAAATAGATTATAGTAAAGACTTTTTTGGTAAAAAGGTTTCGCTTACAGTTTCTGGTCAACTTCATGAAGAGACTATAACTCATGCTTTTGGCAAAACTTATACTTTTGGCCCAACATTCCGTGCTGAAAATTCAAATACCTCACGCCATGCTGCAGAGTTTTGGATGATGGAGCCAGAAATTTGTTTCTGCGAATTAGAAGAACTTATGGACAATGAAGAAGACATGATCAAATATGTTATCAAATATGTTATGCAAGAATGTTTTGATGAACTTGAATTTTTAAATAAATTTGTTGATATTGGGCTTTTAGAAAGGTTAAAAAATATAGTTGAAAATGATTTTGTTCGTCTCGACTATACTGAGGCAATTTCAATCTTAGAGAAAGTTAAAGATAAATTTGTATTTCCAGTCAAATGGGGAATTGATCTTCAATCAGAGCATGAAAGATATTTGACAGAAGAAGTTTATAAAAAACCGGTTTTCTTGAAAAACTATCCAAAAGATATAAAGGCATTTTATATGCGTCAAAACGATGATGGTAAAACTGTTGCCGCTGTAGATATGCTTGTTCCTGGAATTGGTGAACTTTGTGGTGGAAGCCAAAGAGAGGAACGCTTAGAAAAATTATTAGCAAGAATAAAAGAACTTGGACTTAATGAAGAGGATTATTCTTGGTATTTGGATACTCGCAGATATGGCACAAATGTTCATTCTGGTTATGGCTTAGGCTTTGAAAGACTTGTTATGTATCTAACAGGAATAACAAATATTAGAGATGTAGAACTATTTCCAAGAACAGTTGGCTCAATTCTAGGTTAAAAAATGATATATTTATTTTCGAATTTAAAATAAGAAAATAAATATATTTTTTATTTTATTTAATTTTTTAATAATTTTTCTAAAAAATATAATTTAATAAAAAAGCGTTTAAAATTAATAAAAAACATTAAAAAATTAATGATTTTTTG